>JASFLR010000114.1:0-7782 GCA_050117995.1 Anaerolineae bacterium | reverse complement strand
CCTTGACCTTGGTACAAGGAACCACTCGTCAGAACATGGGCTGAATCAACCCTTGCGCAGTTTGTCCAGATGGTCATTCATCCCCGCCACGCCTGCATCGCCCATGAGTCTGAACATGGTGTTAAATCGCAGGCCCATCACATGGTTGCGATACTTCTCGCTCCTGAAATACGCTTTCAGGTCTTGAATGCGGCCGTGATCCTCTATCATCATGCCCTGCTCGAATTGAGAGAAGGCGTTGCCCTGGCCGTCCCAGACGTTGGCGGAGTCGGCCCTGGCGCCGTAGCCCAGTGTGCGACCCTCCGCTGCGAGCCTGGCCTGGGCCGCGCGAATCAATGGGGTGTCTACGATATAACTGTCAATTGCGCACCAGCTGCTGTCCACCAGCACCTCGGTGTAGGAGTGGGACAGTTCTGCCGGGATCATCCAATACCTGCTGGCGGGGATGGTGCCCTTTAGGATATCCTTGGGGATTACGACGAAATGCTGGGCGCTCTCCAGCCCGGCGGCTTGAAAAAGGGCCACCATAAGACGGGTCTTCGGATTGCAGTGCCCCACGCCGCATGCCAGTACATAGTCCGCATCCCCGGCGTCAAAGTACTTATTGAATCCGAACTTGACGCGGTCACGAACATAGTCATGCAGCGCAATGGCCTTGGCCCGCTCGGTGGTTGCCCCGTCAGCGATCTGCTGGGCGACGCTTGCTACCGTTGGTGTGTTCGACACTTGTTCATCCCTCCTCTTGAGGTAGGGCGCGTTTCTATCTGCGCTGTCGGCTTGATTTCACAGTCAAAGGGTAAAGGTTGTTCGTCAAAAGAGCGTCAAAAGGGCGTCAAAACAGGCGCACCGAGATCACATTGACGCGCCTTGCATGGAGGGCTTTGTGGGGCGGGATCTCCAAGGTAGTCTTGGCGTGGAGAAGGGCCCTGTCAGCGTGCGGGGCTTTTGTGTCACAGCGATTCCAGCAACGACCGGGCTCCGATGAGGTCTAGCGTGTCGAACCCCTCAGTGAACCAGGCGTAGACTGGGTCCAGCACTTGTCGAGCTTCTTCTGACCTGCCTTGGCTCTGCCAGAGGCGGGCCAGGCTCGTGGCGGCTCGCAATTCCCACGATTTCGCGTGCTGTTGGCGGGCAATCTCGGCGGCCCTGAGAAAACAGGCTTCGGCTTCGGCCTCTGCCGCAGGCCGCGCCAGCAGGAGTTCCCCTTGGAGGCGGTGCAGCTCCGCTTCGAAGTAGCACTCCTCCCTTTGTTTCACAGCGGCAAAAGCCTCGGCCAGCAGGCGCAGACCTTCCTCTGCTTGCCCTGCTTGCCCATAGACTTCAGCCATCAGGGCCAGATAGGATGTCTCGGCTAGCGCTGCTCCTGTGGCCCGCCATACCCCCAAGCCTTTGCGCATCTCCCCTATGCCCGCCTGCTCTTGTCCCTGCTCCGCCCGCGCCCAGCCCCGCAGGATGGACGCCATCGCCAGCCAAAATGGAAATCCCTGTTCGGTGCAGAGGGCGATGGTGGCTTCGCTCACCTCTTGGGCTGCTCGGGCCTCTCTGCGGTAGATGTGGACCCGGGCAGAAAAGGCCAGCGCAAAAGCAAGGCTGAAAGGATGAGACAATTCCTGAGCCAGAGTCACCGATTCTTGGCTCCTCTGGAGAGCCTGTTCGGGATAGCCGCGAAACCAGAGCGCCCAGGCGCAGTGGTTCAGGCCGCAGACGCCGGGGTCTTGCCCGTAAACAAAAGTCAGCGAATGATGCTCCTGTGGGTTGTACAGGGAGATCGCCCGTTCCAGGTACTCATGGGCTGCGGACAGCTCCCCCAAATAGAACAACGTCATGCCCGCAACTCCGTGGGCATCCATGAGGAGCGCCGAGTGCTGGGGCCGCTGGGCCAGAGTGAGGAGTCGCTCAGCCAAGTCCTGGGCCTTTCGATACTCTGCCCGCATCAGATAGAATCCCCACAAGCCTCTGAGGACGGCAATCTGCTGAGGAGGGTCGTCCAGATCCTGGTACAGTTCCAGCGCCCGGTCGTAGGTCTTCTTCACCTCGACGGCTCCGTAGCCCTTCATGGCCATCAAGGACGGACCCCGCCGGATTTGCAGCTCAAGTTCTTGCGAGGCACGCTCAGAGGTGTCGGGCAGGGACTGGAGCAACATCACCGCCTTGTCCAAGTGCACGATGGCTTCCTCGTTGGCAGACACGCGCTTGGCGTGCTCTCCCGCCAGACGCAGGTAGTGTATGGCTTTCTCGGTCAGCGTCTTGTCCGCTTGACGCGCTTGGTCGAAATGGAAGGCCAATTCGCCAGCCATTCCTTCCAAATCGGGTGCGTAGATCTTTTCCATCGCATGCCCGATTCTGGTGTGCAGGTGCTGCCTGCGGCGGAGAGGGGTTCCAGAGTAGACTGCCTCCTGAATCTTGTGGTGAGTGAAAGCATAGTCGCGTTCCAGGGGCCCACTGCCCTCTTCTATCAGCCGGGCCCGGAGCAGGTCGTCAAGGGCCTCCAGTGTCATCTCTTCGCTGCGGTCCCAGGTGACGTTGAGTAGGTCGAATTCGAACTCGCGGCCGAGGACGGCTGCAAGGCGCAGCACTTCCTGGGCATCATCACCCAAACGGCGGGCACGAGCCTGGATGGCCTCGGCCACACCGGTTGGCAGCGGAATCTCCCCTCGGCTAATCCGTGCAAAATCGCCGTGCCACGCTCCTTCCCGCAGTTGAATTGTGCCCTTCTCAAACAGTGCCTTGACCGTTTCCATCAGGTAGAAAGGGTTCCCTTCGGTCTCTTCATACAACCGGCTCGCCAGGGGCATCACGGCGCTTCCTGCACCTGACATCTCCAGCACCAGCGTCTCAACCACTTCTGCCGAGAGGTCTTTTAGGCTCAACGGAGTCACCACACCGTCGCGAAGGAGTTCGTGCTGCAGGGTTGTGAGGTGATGCTGCGGAGTCAGGGCCCCGGGACGGAAGGTGCCCACGATGAGGACAGAATGTGCCGCCAAATGGCGGGTCAGATAATGGAGCATTTGCAGGGTGGACTCACTGGCCCAGTGTAAATCCTCCAGGACGACCAACAGCGGTCCATGCCTGGCCAAGTCTGCCGTGAAACGGGTCACACCCTCAAAGAGGCGCGCCCGCTCTCTCTCCAGGCTCTCCGCCGGCGGTATTTCAAGCTCAGGACACTTCTCTGACATTTCCGGCACGAGACGGGCTACCTGGCCGAGGGTCCAGGTGGGGAACCCTGCCAGTTCGTCGGGCGTCAGGAGCGGCACCAGGGTGCGCAGCGCCTCGGCCACTGGCTGGTAGGGCAGCACGCGCTCGAATTCGCAGCAGCGGCCCCATAGCACGCGGGCACCCTGCCAGCGCAGGCGATTGGCGAACTCCTCCAAGAGGCGAGTCTTGCCCACCCCGGCCTCGCCGCTGATGAGCATCAATCCACCCTCTCCGTCCCGGGCGCCCTGCCAGCAGCGATGCAATAGCGACAGTTCCAGTTCTCTGCCCACCAGCCTGGTGGGAGTGGTGAGGTCCAAAGGGTTGCGCCCCTCGGCCACTTTTGCCTGCACTAGAACGGGAGCAGACGCGGGCGGAGGGCCGACCTCAAAGCGTCCGTCGAGGATGGCCTGGTAGAGTTCGGTGGTCTCCGCCATCGGCTCCGCGCCCAGTTCCTCAAAAACGATTTCCCGGCAGCGGTGGTACTGCTCCAGCGCAGCATTTCGCTGCCCCAGATGGCAGTAGACCCGCATAGTCAGGCGATGGGCGTCCTCGCGCAGTGGGTCTCGCTCCAGCAGGTTCAGCGCCGTCGCCAATGCGGCATGGTGCTCTCCGACTGTTTCTTGCCACCACATCAGGCGCGCCAGCGTATCGAGAAACAGCAATTCCAGTCGATAGCGTTCACTGATAATCCAGTCGTCAAAAAAGCCATCGAGAAAGTCGCCGCGGTAGAGTGTCAACACAGACTCCAGGTTGGGGGCTTTGCTGCACGAGGCCTGCGTCTCAAATCCCTCCACATCCAGCCAGAGATCGCTGTCGGGATCCATCTGAACCATCGTGGAATCGCTCAGTATGAGATTCTTGTCGGGAAGGCAGCGGCGGATATGCCAGAGGGCGGTCCTGAGAGAGCGGCGTGCTTTTCGCTCAGGGCGGTCACCCCAGAACAGACTGGCCAGCTGTTCACGATTCTGCGGGTGCCTCCGATGCACAGCCAGGTAGGCCAGTAGGGACTGGGACTTGAGCGTGGGTGGCTTGGGCACCTGCTGACCGTCATATTGCATGTCCAGCGGACCTAGCAGGAATAGCTGCAAAGCAGGCATTGACCAACCTCCCAAAGCTGAAGCGATACCCTGCACCTATTATAGTCGAGAGTGGTTCGGCCGTCAACGTTCTTGGCAGCGGCCAGGAGATCGCTAGTGTTGTCAGTTGCGGCCTATGCTACGGCAATTGCGGGAGCCGGGATACTTGCCCCGGCTCCCCGATTCTCTACATCTTTCTCGCCCTTCCAGCCACCCTATTGTGCAAACCTCCTCATCACCAGCGGCAGATAGATCGAGTGCGTATCCAGGGGCCCGACGATGAAGGAAGACCGGTTCTGGTAGCACTCTCCGTAGCTGTCGCAGGTCTCTTGCACCACCGAATAGATGCCCAGCACTGGTCCCTCCCCGCTCTGCCAAACGTCGTTGAGCCACCACACCTCCGATCCGACCAGCGTCTCAGTCCAGACCCGCTCGTAGACCAGGTTGCCCAACAGGGAACGGATCTGGAGGGTGGCTGTCACGGGCAGATCGGCGGCGGCCTGCAGGTTCTCGATCTGTACCCCGAGCGCGATCGTGCCACCGGCCTCGACGTGCCCCGGCGCGACGGTTAGCGCTGTGTCCAGCCGGGGCAAGGTGATCACTGCTTGGGCCTGGTTGTTACCCGTATCGTACTCGATCACGGGGTCGACCACGACGTAGATGTTGTGCTCGCCCCCCTCTCCCAAGATGTTCCACTCGACCGCGGCTGTCGCCTGTGCGGCTGCCTCCAGTGTGGGGATCCCAACCGAGCCGATCAGGCTCCCACCCAGGTCGGGGTCGCCATCGAAGAAGCGGACCATGGTCGCATCGGCTGCGCTCGGCCCATGGTTGCTCACCAGGGCAGCCACGGTGCGGGTGACCGTCCCGCCGGCTGCCACCCAGGGCGAGCCGGGGCGCAGGTCCGGCAGCGAGGTGCCATAGGCAAAGTGCGTCCTGGCCAGCGCACTGTGGCCGTCCATCTCCAGTGTCGCGGTCAGGATCCGCCGGCCCGGTGGGATAGGCGCGTCGAGGGTTACGGTCAGCACGCCGCACCCGGGATCCAGGATTGTAGTCTGCGCGGTGACCGGACCATCGTCCAGGTGCAGGGTCACGTGGGCGAGACCGCCCCGCCCGCTGTATAGGTTCAGCCTGGCCTGCACCGGATCCGTGGCCCAGGGGTACGATTCCTGATCGGTGGTCACCCGCCGGAGCGCCGCCGGTCCGACGTCAAAGGGCTCGGATCCCTCGGCCAGGATGACGTCGCCCCGGGCGCTTTCCTGGACAAGCTGGTACCTCATTTGGTGCTGGCCCATCTGCGTGCCGCTTAGGACCGCCGTGGCCAGCAGAGGGTTGACAACCGAGCCGGCCAGAAGCACCGGCTGGCTGATGACCTGGCCCGCGGTCCGGTCCGGGTAGGCGATATAGCCCCGCAGCGTGGCCTCGACTGCACGATCTGACGTCACGGTCAGATCCAGCTCGACGGTGTCGCCGGGGTCGTAGGTACCCTGGCGAAGCGCCGCGGCCCGCACAAAGACACTGGGGCCGTCGACGTCAAAGGCAGTGAAACGCTCGCGCCCGTCCTCCTCGGTGCCGCTGCCGCTGGTCACATAGTAGAGGGCGTAGGTGCCCCGGGCCAGCGGATCGGGCAGTTCGAAGGTGACCTGGTTGCCGTCGGCAATGGCAAGGTCGCCGGCATAGCCCGGCGCAAAGACGTCGAGCGTGCCCTGGGTCAGCGTGGTCACCAGCGTGGCCACTACCGATTCCCCCGGTTGGTACACCTGCTTGTCGGGCAGCAGGGTGAGCAGGGGATGCAGTTGGCGCAGGTAGAAGGTGTCCAGGACGATCGAGCGGTCGGTGTCGGCGTCGTACACGCCGTAGAACACCTTGGCGTCGCCGGCAAAGCTGGCCTCCACCTCAAAGTCGAGGGGCAGGCTGGCTCCCGGCGCCAGGCCAAAGGTCTGGGTCTGGGTGATCCCGTTAAAGACCACCAGCGCTTGCAGGTCGCCGGTGTCCACCACGCCGTCGTTGCCGACGGACAGCGTGATGGTCGCCAGTTCGCCCTCCAGGTAGGCTGCTTTATCGGTCTCAGCCTCCACCGTCAGCGAGATGCCCTGCACCTGGAAGATCAGGTCCCCAGTCTCACCGTCCGGGTCCCGTTCGCCGGTCAGGGCGTAGGTGCCGGGATAGTCGCCGCTGACCAGGTCCGAGGGCACAAAGAAGGTATAGGTCAGGACCCCGGTCTGGCCGGCCTCCAGCCACTGGAACTGGGTCTCGTCCTCCATGTCACCAAGGCTGAAGGTCAGGCTGGCCCGGTCGCCGGCGGCCCCCACGTTCTCGATGCCAAAGGTAAGCGTGACCGTCTGGCTGGCGACCAGCGTGGTTTCCACCGGCAGGGCGCTGACCAGCAGGTCAGAGCCGGGGAGCTCGCCGCCGGCCGAGGCTGTGCCCAGGGTCTGCCCGCTCCCATCCCTGAGCGCCAGGGTGGCGGTGTAGACCCCGGGCGCCAGACCCTCCGTATCCAGGGCAAAGGTATAGACGCCGCTGCCGGCCAACTCGACATCGACCGGCTGTTGGTCGCCGTAGAAGGGGCCGGACGCGGCCTCGGCCTCTACGGCCAGCGTACCGCTGAAGGGGTTGCAGCCCACGTTGGTCAGCGTCACCGTCACCGGAGCCTGGACTCCATCCGACGGGCCGGCCATCGCATCCAGGGTGAGCTGGTCCCGGGCAGGGACCGTGATGCCCACCTGGCCGCTGCCGTAGGGATGCTGCCAGTCCAGGGTATAGTCGTCGGCCGCTAGCTCCACCGCCAGCGCCCCCTCCTGGGTGGCGCTCAGGGGCAGGTAGCTGTCGATCTGCAACTCGGAGATTGGGTCCAGCGATCCGGTCAGGGTGACCATGGTGGTGAACTCGGCGTCCAACTGGCCGGTGTTGGTCAGGACGTACGAGATCTCGACCAGGCCGGGGCAGGGTGCCGGGGGCGGATAGAAGGCCGCCTCGGCCGCCTCACCAAAGAGCACGTCGTGACTCAGGGTCTGCTCCAGGTCGCCGCTCAGGACGGCGTGCACCGTCGTATCCTCCGCGATCTGGACCACCCGCTGCACCAGGCGCGTCTCCCCGGCCGGAATGACGGCCGCCTCGCCGCCACCCTCTATGTCGACGGTAACCGCCGCCTCTATTTCGCCGCTGTTGGTCAGTACCACGGTCACGGTGAAGGGTTGGCTGCCAGCCAGGTCCGGCGCCTGCAGGGCGGCCTCCACCTGGGGCGCGACCACCTGCACCTCGTCCTGAATCTGGATGCTTCCCACAGTGGCCACGAAACCGGTCGTTCCCGCACCACCCGGCGCGGACGTGGTGGTGCCAAAGGGGTAACTGCCGCCGGAGGGCACGTCAAAGGGGCCCTCGGTATAGATGGTGGCACCATCCTGGGCGATGGTCAGCGTCTGACCGGTGAGCGGGGCGCCGCTGTTGTTCTGCACCTCACCACTGAGGGCGATAGTCTGCCCCGGTCGGTAGATTCGGCGGTCGGTATCCA
>JASFLR010000113.1:0-7783 GCA_050117995.1 Anaerolineae bacterium | reverse complement strand
CGGCATTATACCAGCGACCCTGTTCGCTGGCAATGGATTGTGCCCACAGTGCGTCATGAGCCTGACCGCAGCGCGCGCCTTGGATCGTAGGAGAGCACATTGGAGACCGGATAGACCTACGATCAATGCATGATCTTGGTTGCGGGGGGGCCGGGGGCGTAAGGCCCCCGGTCGTGGTGTTTGGGGGCCACGACCGGCCCCCAAAAAGCAATGCCCCCTCGAGATCCGTGCGCGACAAGCGTACCGCGGTCATCATGGTTTCGAGAATGCGCTTTCTTGTGATATACTCCACCCAGCCGAACGCGGACGCAGGCTGACGCTAACGAGAACAGAGAGGAGAGTGGTGATGAGCGAACCGTTCTTACTCGAGGCCTTGACCTTTGACGACGTAGTGCTGGTACCCGGACGCTCGGACGTGCTGCCCTCAGACGCGGACCTGAGCGTGACCCTGGCGCCCGGAATTCAGCTTAACATCCCCCTCCTGTCGGCAGCCATGGACACCGTCACCGAGGCGCAATTGGCCATCGCCATGGCGCGGGAGGGTGGCGTGGGCGTGCTGCACCGCAACTTGCCGGCGGAGAACCAGACCGAAGAGGTCGACAAGGTCAAGCGCAGCGAGTCGGGTATGATCGTCGACCCTATCACCCTGCCGCCCAACGCCACGGTCGGCGACGCCGAAGCGATCATGAGCAAGTACCACATCTCGGGCGTGCCCATCACCGAGAACGGCAGCAGGCTGGTGGGCATCCTCACCAACCGCGACGTGCGCTTTCTCACCGACATGACTATACCCATCCACCAGCTGATGACTCCCGCCGAGAAGCTGGTTACCGCCAAAGTGGGCACCACACTGGACGACGCGGTCCACATCCTGCAGGAGCACCGTATCGAAAAGCTGCCCCTGGTGGACGAGACCGGCGTGCTCAAGGGGCTCATCACCGTCAAGGATATTATGAAGAAACGCGACTACCCCCGGCGCGCCACCGATGACCGCGGCAGGCTGCTGTGCGGCGCGGCGATCGGCGTGGGCGACGAAGCCATGGCGCGATTGTCACCAATGGTGGAAAAGGGGCTGGACCTGGTGGTCATCGACACGGCCCACGGGCACACCGAGGGCGTGCTGTCGACGGTGCGCCGGGTCAAGCGCGCCTACCCCGACCTGTGCCTGATCGCCGGCAACGTAGTGACCGCCCAGGGCACCCGCGACCTGATCGAGGCCGGGGCGGACGTGGTCAAGGTGGGCGTGGGCGCGGGGTCGATCTGCACCACGCGGGTCGTGACCGGCGCGGGGATGCCCCAGATCACGGCCATCCAGGCTTGCTCGGAGGAGGCCCGCCGCCACGGGGTGACCACCATTGCCGATGGCGGCATCAAGTACTCGGGCGATATCGTCAAAGCGCTGGCGGCTGGCGCCGACGCGGTCATGCTGGGCAGCCTGCTGGCTGGCCTGTCCGAATCCCCTGGCGAGCTGATTATCTACGAGGGGCGCCGCTTCAAGGAGTACCGGGGCATGGGCTCGCTGGGTGCCATGAAGGGCCTGGCCCGCGACCGCTATGGCGCCATCGAGAGGGGGGGCGTGCCGGGAGCCGCCAACAAGCACGTACCGGAGGGAATCGAGGCGCAGGTGCCCTACAAGGGCAACCTGGCCGACTATGTCTTCCAGCTCATGGGCGGGCTTCGCTCGGGCATGGGCTACGTCGGGGCCGGCACCCTACCGGAGCTGCGGGAGAGGGCGCGGTTTGCGCGCATCACCCACGCCGGCCTCATCGAGAGCCACCCGCATAGCGTCTTTGTGACCAAGGAGGCGCCCAACTATCCCACCAGCCCGCAGTGATAAGGGGCGCATACCCCAACGTTGAGCAAGATGGAGGTTGCGTCGCTTTACTTGCGGCTCAAAGACGGGGCATCTAGCAATCACAAATACACCAGGTGCCAGGCATTATGTCCAATCTGGACAAGATCGTATCGGCGGTAGCCGCGTCAAAGAAATACCGGACTGTCTGCAAGGACACACTCTATCGCATCGCGGAGCGTGAATTGGCAAACTATGAGGATCTCAAGGCAGCCACCAAGGCCACAAAGCGCCGACTGCACCAGGTCTACGGCGCGTTCGAGCAGGGGTGGGATTACGAGAGGGCTTTCCAGCAGCTGACCGAGGTGTACCGGCAGGGAACAGGGCCGGAGATCGAGGCTGCCTGCCGCCAAGTGATGGAGGGACACACCTCCACCCGCGAGCGATTGCCCCTCCTCGACCACTTTTACCAGGCCATATTCGAGATCACGGGGATTCCCTCAAGCCTGCTCGACGTGGGCTGCGGGCTGAACCCCCTGGCGCTGCCCTGGATGGACCTGCCCGCCGGGGCCCGCTACATACCCCTCGACATCGACCAGGAGCGGGTGGATTTCCTCAACCGCTACCTCTCCCTGGCGGGATACGAGCCGCTGGCCCGCTGCCAGGATGCGCTCTCCCATCCGCCCAAAGACAGCGCCGACGTAGCCTTGCTCCTCAAGATGAGCCCCACCCTGGAGCGCCAGAAGAGCGGGGCCACCCTGCGCCTGATCGGGCAGCTTGACGCTCCGCACATCGTGGTCAGCTACGCGGTCAAGAGCCTGGGAGGCCACGAAAAGGGTATGCTGGAGAGCTACGAGACCCACTTTCGCGAGCTGATCAGCGGGCGTGAATGGTCGATCAACAAGCTGGTCTTTCCCACAGAGCTGGTGCTGGTGGCATCGTCTCTGTCCCGCGGGGGATGAGACGTTGGCCGATTGCGCACGTCCTGGCTTCCGACGCCGCTGCCTTTCGCCAAGAGGGAGCGCTGGCGTGTGAGGATGGGCAAAGCCGGCTGGCTGTTCGTAATCCTAGTCTTGCTCGGCGCCTGGGCCCTGCACCTGCAGCGCCTCGACGCCCAGGACATTTGGTGGGATGAAGCGCGCAACATCGAGGTAGCTGCTCGCCCCCTGGCCCGGATTGCGGGCTCGTCCGAGCTGGACATCCATCCGCCCCTATACTTCTACAGCCTGCACCTGTGGACCAGCCTGCTCGGCACCTCGGCCTTTGCCACGCGCCTGTTCAGCGCCTGCTTTGCCCTGCTAGCCGCCGCCCTGACCTGCCGGCTGGCCCGCCAGCTTGCGCCCGGTCAGGTGGGCCGGTTGTCCAGCCTGCTGGCATTAGTCCTGGCAGCCGCCTCACCCTACCTGCTGGCCGAAGCCCAGGAAACCCGCATGTACACCTTCACCTGGGCGCTGCTTTCGGCTGGCGCGCTGGCGGTGTGGCAAGCCACCCGGCAAGCCACCGGGGCGGAGTCCAGGCGGAGGGCCTGGCTGTGGTGGTGCGCATTAGGCTTCTTTGCCGCCGCCAGCCTGCTGGCCCATTATTCCGCGGCCCTGATCCTGGCAATGTGGGCCGTTTGGCTGCTGGTATGGGCGCTGCGCGGCCCGGACCGCTGGATACGCCTGCGCACGCTGGCCCTGGTCGGACTGCTGGTCCTGTTGCTCTGCCTGCCCGCGGCGCCGATCGCCCTGCGCCAGATCCCAAACTACCAGAACCCGAACCTGAACTTGCCCAGCCCGGGCAGCTTCCTGGGCCAGCTGAGCCGCGCCTTTACGCTGGGCGAGCACGTGCCGGAGACAGCCTGGGCCTGGGGACGGTGGCTATGGCTGCTGCTGCCGCTGGGCGGGGCGGCGCTGGCCCTGGGCGCGCCCAAACGGCAATCCCGTTTGGCATTCCTGGGCCTGTGGCTCTTTGGCGGATTGGGCGCCTACTATCTCCTGCTGACGCGCCGCTCGGCCTTTAACCCGCGCTATATCAGTTTTGTGCTGCCCGCCCTGTGGGCACTGGCTGGCTGGGCGCTGGCAGGCTGGCGGCGGATCTTCAAGCCGCTGCCCTGGGTCCTGGCCCTGGCCCTGGTCGTGGCAACCATCCCTTCGCTGCAGGCCGACCTGACCGACCCGCAGAATTACCACGTCGACACCAGCGGCGTCGTTGCCTGGCTGGAGGAGCGCGCCACCACCGACGACATCATCCTGGTCGACCAGCGCTATCCCTTTGGTTTCTACTGGGAACGGTGGGACAGCAGCGCCTACGGCTTGCCCCCGGCAGAGCCCGCGGACCAGCCCCCGGCCCAATACCTCTTTGTGGACCTCAACCACCTCGGCGAGCGCCTGACAGAGTTGGCGGGAGATGTCCAGACCGTCTATTGGGTGACCTGGTTCGAGTCGGATATCGACCCGCGGGGAGCTGTGCCAGCGCTGCTCGACGCGCACGGGGAGCGGCTGGGCGAGAAGGACTTTCGCGGCTACAAAGTGCGCTGGTGGCGGATGCAGCCCCCCACGCGCTTTGGAGCGTTCCCCGAGCTGCAGGCGCTGGACCTGCAATTCGAGCCGGGCATCACCCTCCTCGAAGGGGGCTGGCAGGGCCGCCTGGACCCGACGACCGCCGGCACTTCTGCCCTGGTGACGCTGCACTGGCAAGCTGATGGCCCCACTGCCCGTCCGCTGAAGGTATCGATGCGCCTCAGGGGCGAGGACGGCGCGATGCTGGCCCAGGATGACCGCGTGCTGCTCAACGACCGCCACCTGCGCACCACGTCCTGGGAGCCGGGCGAGACTGCATTGGCCCTCTACACGCTGGCACTCCCACCGGAGGCGGGCATCTACCACCTGACCGTGGTTCTGTATGACGAGGAGACCCTGGAGCCGGTGGGGCTACGCGATGGGAACGGCGTGGAGCCCCAGCTGGGCACGCTGCGCGCCGAGCCTTGACCATGGGCACCCTCTTTATCGTCGGCACGCCGATCGGCAACCTGGAGGATATCAGCCCCAGGGCGCTTCAGGTGCTGCGCAAGGTCCATCTCATCGCCTCGGAGAACCCGTCGCGGACCCAGCGCCTGCTGGCCCGGTACGGCATCGAGACGCCCATGATGCGCTATACCGACGCCTACCGGCGCAAGAAACGGCAGCGATCCGCCGCCGTCCTGGATGCCCTGCAGAAGGGGGACGTGGCCCTGGTATCCGAGGCGGGCATGCCGGGCCTGGCCGATCCGGGCTTTGAGCTGATCGCTGCCGCCCAAGAGCAGGGCGCGCGCATCGTGCCGGTGCCCGGGCCCACTGCCCTGTCCGCGGCGCTCTCGGTGTCCGGCATCCCGGCAGAGCGGTTCATCTTTCTCGGTTTCCTGCCGCGTGGGGACAGTGCCCGCCGCACGCTGCTCGCCCCGCTGGTCGACAGCCCCTTCGCCCTCGTCGCCTACGAGTCGCCGCACCGCCTGCTCGACACACTGACCGCGCTGGATGAGCTGTTTGGCGACCGGCCCATGGCAGTCGCCTGCGAGCTGACCAAGCTCTACGAGGAGACGCTGCGCGGCACGCCTGCCGAGTTGCTGGCCCATTTCGCTGATCAGAAGCCCCGCGGAGAGTTCACGCTGGTCATCGCCGGGCCCAGCCAGCAAGAGGAGGATGCGAAATGAACATCCCCACCGCCATCGAGACCGCCCATGGGACGCTGCAGCTGCCCGTCTTTTTCCCCGACGCCACCCGCGGGGTGGTGCGCACCGCGGACAGCCGGGACCTGGAGGGCTGCGGCGTGCAGGGCATGGTGGTCAATGCCTTCCACCTCTCTACCCGGCCTGGTGCGGGCCTGATCAAACAGGCGGGCGGCATCCACAATTTCATGGACTGGCACAGGCCCATCGCCTCCGATTCGGGCGGGTTCCAGCTCATGTCGATGATCCGCGAAAACCCGCGCTACGGGCAGATCACACGGCGGGGCGTCCACTTCACCGACATCGACGGCAGCCGGAAGAAGACGCTGTTCACGCCGGAGCGCAGCATCCGGCTGCAGTTCGACCTCGGCGCCGATCTGGTGATCTGCCTGGACGATTGCCCCAGCCCCGACGCATCGCGGCAGGAGGTGGAAGCGTCGGTCAAACGGACCGTCGATTGGGCGGAGCGCTGCCGGGTCGAGTTCGACCGGCAACTGGAGATGAGGGGACTGCGCGATGGGCCTCGGCCCTTACTATTTGGCGTGGTCCAGGGTGGCTACGACCGGGAGATGCGGGCCCGGTGCGCCGAGGGCCTGCTGCCGCTTGGCGTTGACGGCTTTGGCTTTGGCGGCTGGCCGATCTCGCCGGACGGCGAGCTGGCCCTGGATATCCTGACCTACACCGCAGAGCGCACGCCCAACGACCTGCCCCGTTTCGCCCTGGGCGTGGGCAAGCCGGACCATATTGTCCGCTGCTATCTGGCGGGCTGGCGCATCTTTGACTGCGTGCTGCCCACCCGCGACGCGCGTCGCGGGCGCCTCTACGTCTTCTCGAGGGACAGTCTCGAAGAGGTCGATCTTCGCAGCCCGGACTTTTACCACTTTGCCTACATACGCGACGAGAAGCACCGGCGCGATCAGCGGCCGATCTCCGCCGCCTGCGACTGCCCCTGCTGCCGGGACTACTCGCTGTCCTACCTGCACCACCTATTCGACATCGGGGACCCACTGGGGCTGCGCCTGGCGACGATGCACAACCTGCGCTTCTATACGCAACTCCTGGAGCTCGTCCCGGCCCTCTAACTGGCGAATCGGATAAGAGTTCGACAGGCCAATCTCCCTGAAAGATCCTCTCCTTGCCAATCAGGTCGCCTGTGGGATGTCGTCCACGGCCTCCGGGTTCACCAGCGCGCTCAGATCACCGGGCGGCTCGCCCAGGTAGGCAGCGCGGATGACACGGCGCATCACCTTGGCGTTGCGCGTCTTGGGAATGTCAGCCACAAAGAGCACGGCCTGGGGCGCCAACGGCTTGCCCAGTTCCCTGGCAACCTGGCTCTCCAGCTCGGCGCGCAGGACCTCGTCGGGCTCAAAGCCGGGCTGCAGCACGACAAAGGCAACCACCGCCTGTCCCTTTAGCTCATGGGGCACGCCGATAGCAGCCGCCTCGACCACAGCGAGGTGGCTCACCAGGACATTCTCCACCTCCGCCGGCCCGACGCGCTTGCCAGCCACCTTGATGGTGTCGTCGGAGCGGCCCAGGATATACCACAGGCCGTCCTCGTCTATGGCAGCAAAGTCACCGTGCACCCAGACGTCCGGTATGCGGCTCCAGTAGGACTCCAGGTAGCGCTCGGGGTCCTTCCAGAAGCCACGTGTCATGCCGATCCAGGGCTGGCGCACCACCAGCTCGCCCACGGCACCCCGCACCGGGTCGCCCGCGTCATCCACTACGTCGGCTGCCATACCGGGCGGCGGGCCGGAGAAGGCACAGGGCTTGAGCGGGGTCAGCACATTGCCCAATACGATCCCGCCGCTGATCTCCGTGCCCCCCGAGTAGTTGATAATGGGCACCCGGGAGCGCCCGACGGTCTCGAAGAGCCAGCGCCAGGGGCCCGGGTTCCAGGCCTCGCCCGTGGAGCCCAGGATGCGCAGCGAGCTGAGGTCGTGTCGCAGGACCGGCTCGTCGCCGCAGGGCATGATGGCGCGCGCAAAGGTCGGCGCCAGACCCAGGGCAGTGACACCGTGCCGCTCCACCATGTCCCAGACGCGATCGACGTCGGGGTAGTTGGGCGCACCGTCGTAGAGGAGCATGGTGGCTCCCAGGATCAGCACGCCAAAGACCTCCCACGGCCCCATCATCCAGCCCATGTCTGTCATCCAGAACATGGTGTCGAACTCCTGGATATCAAAGCCGTGGGCCATATCCTGGGCGCCCTTGATGGGGAACCCGCAGTGGGTGTGGACGGCTCCCTTGGGCCGGCCCGTGGTGCCGCTGGTATAGATGATCATCACCAGGTCTTCAGCATC
>JASFLR010000112.1:0-7832 GCA_050117995.1 Anaerolineae bacterium | reverse complement strand
TGCCATCAAAGGGCCAGTGGGGCGTGTCCAGCAGCGGGCTGAGGCCGCCGGGTGACAGGTCCAACAGGGAGCCGACAGTATCCTCGTCAAAGCCAAGGTAGGCCAGGTCCACCATCGAGACCGAGGCATAGCCCTCGGCCGGGTCGGTGTAGAGGAGCAGCGCGGGGCTATAGCGCCAGTCAAAGTTGCGACCATATAGCCGCTCGTCGCCGTCGCCCAGCGCGGCGAACAGTGAGCAGGCCCAGGCAGGAACGCGCGTGCCAGCAGGCGCTGCCCCGTAGATCTGCGGCTCGTATTCGTCATAGTAGTGCATCACGTACAGAGGATATTCGCCGACCTGCTCCAGGCTGCTCAAGGTTTCCCACTGGGCAGGCGATAGCCCGTCCGGCAGGGCTGCGCTGGATGGTGCGCTACCTGCGTCATCGACACCGATGACGTAAGCGGCACCGGCGCCGCCCTCGACATAGTCGTCGCCATAGGCATCGGCAAAGACGGCAATGGCCCCCTCGCCAGTGCAGTGGGTGGGCGAGACCTTCTCAACGCCCATCTCGCGCAGAGTGTCGGCGGTAGCCTCGACGGCGCTGGCTGGCTGTTCCATGAGGTGAAAGCCGCCCATGACCATGGCGATGTCGCCGGGCACGACCTGCCGCGCCGCACGCACGATGGGCACGATGCCCGGATGGGCACAGCCAGTGATGACCACGCTGCCTTCGGAGGTCTCGATGACCAGGGCCTGCTCGGTCAGCGCGCCCCCCTGTCCGCCCAGGGTGGTCGGCAATTCCCCAGTGGAATGGAGGCCGGGCAGGATCTCGACGGCACCCTCTACCTCGACCAACTCGGCCCGCTCACCCAGCAGCCGCTTGAATGAAGTGGGAAATCCGGCGGGCACATAGACCACAGGCTGGACGCCAGTCTGCAAGAGAGAGATCAAGCCGCCGGTGTGGTCGCCGTGCTCGTGGGACAGGACGACCAGGTCGATTTCCTTGGGGTCCAGGCCGAGGTGCGCCAGATTCCCCAGCAGCGCGGACCCGCTGGGCCCCGTATCGAACAGGATGTCCTGATCGCCATAGTCGATCCACGCGGCAAAGCCCCACTCGGCCTCCAGAGCGGAGTCGATGGCCGTATTGTCGTAGACGATGGTGATCTGCACCTGGCCCGGCGGCTCGGAGGGAGAGGATGTAGGAGCCGGTGTTGGCGTATCGGGCTCTTGCAGTGCAGTTGCCGTGGGCGATGGTGGGAGTTGGGTAGGCGCCAGGGTCGGGGAAGGCTCCTGTTGCACGGTGACCGGTGAAGGGGTGAGCGTAGCCCGCTCCGCGACAGGCAGCGGCGTTGGTGTAGCGCCACATGCAGCCACCAGCAGCGCCAACAGAACCAGCAGGATCGTAGCGCGCCTAGTTCTCATTGGATTCCTCCTCCCTCTCGGAGTCAAGTGCGTCGCCGCAAGGGGCTGCCTGCACATGCGCGGCGAGGCTGCCCCTCGCCTGAATAACGCGCGGATGCGCGGTCACGTTCAGGCGTTTGTATGGGGTAGGCACTTGGAGAGATGAGAGGGTGGTACTTGGCCATGGCCAGCACTTGGGGCAAACACCTATTGGCCACCTGGCCTACACCAGATTGGCCTCCTGTCCAGGTAGAACCTGACCAGTTGCCCGATGCGCGGCACAGGCTTGTGCTGTATACTAGGGTCAGGCAGCGTCCGTCCATCGCGGGCGGGCGCGCATTTGGAGGTCGTGCTCTGACAAGGGAGGGAGGTAGGCAGATGTCGAGAGATAAGTTGCTTCGCTGGAGCGGGCTGGCGGCAATGGTCAGCGGTGTGCTCATGCTTGCACTGGCCGCCACGCTGGTCCTTGACCAATTGACGCCAGCGATACCCGACGGGCCGCAGGTCTGGCTTAGGCTGGGCGCAAACGTGGTGGTAGTCCTGGCGCTCATGGGGATCTACTACGCGCTGTCGCCCTGGACCGGAAAGCTGGGCAAGGCAGGCATTGTGCTGGCAGTGGTCGGGCTCTTGCTGCTCATCGCCAGCTTCTTCCCGCTGGCTGGCTGGGGGTTGCTGCTGCTAGGGCTCCTTCTCTCCGCCAGCGCCAGCACGCGCGCCGGGCTGCGGACAGGCCCCGGTCTGTGGCTGTGGCTGACTGGCTCGAGCCTGGCTCTGCTAACGGGACTGATAGACAAACCGGTCTTGATGGCGCTGGGCATTCTGCTCTCGGGATGCGGGCAGTTTTGGCTGGGTTGCGCAGCGCGGTGCGAGATGCCGGCGTTGGGCAAGGTGCCGCGACCGGAGGCAGCGATGGCTGCGCAGTAGCCTTTTCGTGGGGGCGCAGGTAGACAGGGGAAATCGGGTAGCAGGCCTCGCCTCCACGAAAAGCCTGACCCGTCTAGGTGGGATTTATCCAGAGCTCCGAAGTCTTGTGCGACTTCGGAGCTCTCTACGTGTCGTGTATAGGCAGCCATAATCGTACGGCATCAGGCCAGGCCCAGGGCCTCCAGGCGCGCGCCTGTGGGCACACCCTCCGGCGTCCACCCACGGACGCGATAATATTCGGTGAGCATGGCCTCCAGGTCGGGGAGGACGCCTGCCGCCCCACCGGTGGGCCGCGCCTCGGTCAGGAGGCGCTGGGGCAGGGTATCGTCGGCACCGGTGACGCCCAACCGCCTGTTGATGAGGCGCTTCAGGTTGAAGAGACGCTCGCCAGTATGGAGGACATCGTCAGCGGTCCAGTCCCAGCCGGTCGCGGCATTCACCAGATCGGCAATGTGCTGCGGGCCGACCTTGGCCTTGGCGATGAACTTGCACAGGCCCAGCGGATTGTAGACGGCCATATAGTTCTGGAAATCGACCGTAACCTTTCCCTTGCCCTCGCTGTCGTGGGCATCATAGTCCTGCGGATCGTACCAACCATAGACATCAAAGCGGAGGCCGTAGCCCGTCCAGTAGGCCAGGGATTCGAGGTGGCAGGCGCCCCGGGCGGCAGTGGCGTAATTGGCCGCCATGTCCACAAAAGCGCGGGGATCGTGATAGGGTATCTCCATGCCCTTGACATGGATGGCAAAGGCATCTGCTTCGGGGCCGAGGTGCGCCGCAACGGCTCGGACGCCATCCGCCAGCAATGCGCCGATCCCCTCTCGGCGGGCGATGGCATGGATCGTCTCGATCATGGCCCCGGCATCGCCCCACTCGAGCTCGATGCCCCCGGTATCCTCGGCAGACAGCAGCCCCTTCTCATAGGCCTCCATGGCAAAGGCGATCACAGACGAGGTGCTGATGGTGTCCAGTCCATAGCGGTTGCACAGATCGTTCATACGCGCGACGGCGTTCAGGTCATCGCACAGGCAGTTGCCGCCAAAGCCGGCGAGCGTTTCGTACTCGGGTCCGTGCCCGCGCACGCCAGCGTAGGGGCCGTCCTCGATCTTGACGTTCTTGCCGCAGCCGATGGGGCAAGCAAAGCAATGGGTGTGGCGGTCAAAGATGGTCTCGGCGATGCGCTGCCCCGAGACGCGGGCGGCCTCGTCCTTCCAATTGCCCAGCGTCCAGTTCTTGAGAGGCAGGTCCCCGGTGAGCTCGGTGGCAGGGACGCCGCCAGCGGTGCCCAGTTGCGACATGCCCACAGAGTTGGCCTTGATGAAGGGATTGATCTCACGCACAAAGTCCCGGAAGACAGCCTGGTCGGGATAGGTAGGCTTGGCCTTGCCGCGCACCACGATGGCCTTGAGGTTCTTGGAGCCGAGCAGCGCGCCCATGCCGCCCCGGCCCGCGGCGCGGGCGTGATCCTGCCCGCCCTGCATGACGCTGGCAAAGTGCACCTGGTTCTCGCCGGCAGGACCAATGCAGCCAATCTGCGCCCTGGGATCGGTCTCCTCGCGCAGGGCGTCGAACACCTCAAAGTGATCCTTTCCCCAGAGATGCCCGGCAGGGCGCACCTCGGCCTGCCCATCGTGAATCCACAAATAGACCGGCTCGGGCGCCCGACCAGTGATGATCAGGCCATCGAATCCGGCAAACCGCAACTCGGCGCCCCAATGTCCGCCCATGTTGGACTCGTCCCAGATGCCCGTCAGGGGGGAGCGACCGCACCACGTGCTGCGGCAGCCGGTGGGCGAGAAGGTGCCGGTGAGCAGCCCGGTGAAGGCCAGCAAGGGGCTGCCAGGATCCAGCGGATCGAGGTCCGGCTGAATCTCCTCGTAGTAGATCTTGGCCGCGAGACCGCTTCCCAGCAGGTACTGGCGTACGTCCGCCTCATTGATCGGTTCGGTGCGCTGAGTCCCGCTGCTCAGATCAAGGCGCAATAGGTTGCCTGTATAGACATGTGGCATGGTGTCGCTACCTCCCTTGGTTTTTCTCCCGTGCATCCCGGGCATTATACCCGAAAAGCAGCGGCCTGTCTAGCACGGTTGAAGGAGGACCGCGCGAGGTCGATATTCATCGTCGGCGGCGCCAGGCCGCGGAGGCAGGCAGCGGTGAGCGCCTCCTCGGAGGCAGCGGCATTGGGCCCGCAAAGCTGCACGCGCACGATTGCGTCTGGGTCCAGCTCGCGGAGATGGGAGACGAGCAGTCCCTCCAGGGCAGCGCGGTCGGGAGCGGGCGGGTCGAGCACCAATGAGACCATGGGACGGGCGGGCAGTGAGTAGAATTCCACCCGGACCGCTTCTCCCGGGGGCCCGAGGGTGACGATAGCGTACCCCTTGTCCTCGTCGCGCTCGGCAAAGGAGGTGCGCTCGACCGAGCCGGGATAGATGACCGGTGCGGCAAGGCGGCGGGCAGCAAGGTCGTGGGTCAGCATCTGGGGGCGGTGAATGTGCCCGCTGAGGATGGCGTCAAAGCCAGCGGGAAGCTCGCGCCCGGGGATGATGTCGCGCCCGCGGCGGAAGGTGAAATCGCCGGGACCCACCTGCGAGCCCTCGACGGTCTGGTGCAGGCACAGCAGGCTATAATCGGCGGGGGGCGCGCCGGCGCTGGCCTGGCGCACCAGGTCAGGGAAGCGGTCGCGGATGCGCCGCGCAAAGGGAAAGCCAACCAGGGCGACGGTCCCGCCCGGTCCATGGTGCACAAAGGTGCGCGGCTCGTGGTAGATGTGCAGGTTCGGATGGGCCGACCACAGGTGCAGCGGGATGCGGGCGCGCTCGTGGTTGCCGGGTACCACGTAGACGGGCGTGCCGCTCTCGGCGACGCGGACCAGGGGCTCCATAGCAAGGTCGACGAGGGTCGGCGGCACCCGACTGCGGTCAAAGAGATCGCCGCCGTGGAGGACCAGGTCGACCTCGCCGCGCAGGGCAGGCTGGAGTGCGCGCTGAAAGTTGGCTACAAAGTCATGCCCGCGGCGACGGCGCTCGACACGGGGTCGCAGCGGCAGGTCAAAGCCGATGTGGGTGTCGGCGACGAGCAAGATGCGGAGGTTGGTTGATCGATTGTCAGATGCAGCGCTGGTTCCCATGTACCGGCTCACTCTTCTCTGAGAAACAAACCCGGGATCATGCCGTGGGTATTGGATAGGTGTCAGATGGTGTCAACGTATCGACCTCGGGCATATGGCTATGCGCTCCTGTTGGATCTGTCACAACTCCTGGCTCAGCTGTCATAGCACCATTATAGTACAAATGTTCTATTTTGTCGACATTCTGGTGGGGGGATTTCGCTACTGGGGGCTGTCCCCAAAAGTGTCACCCCGAAGCTGCACAGCGACTGAGGGAGCTCCAAATCGATCCAAGTGGAACAGGAACGAGGTGTCTTGCGTCGCTCGACATGACAGAACATGACTTTCGGGACAGCACCGAGCTTGGAGATGAGCCCGTTCGCGCCAAGCGTGCGTATTCATGAACACGGCGAAGCTGTTACCCTTGCAAGATCGGGGAATCGGACGCGTCCACAGCCACGCGCTGGACTGTTGTCCAGCGCGAGCTTGGGCTGGGGTGAGGATTTCCGCTGGGTCCCGAGGATTAGTGTACACAAGTCAAGGCCGTCACCACGTACAAGGGCGAGGACGGGTTGGTCTGCACGCACGGGCTCAGTCAAGCGCGCATTCCTCGGCGTCGCAGCGCCCGGCCGACACGCGCCAGAAGTGAGAGCAGCGCCTGGTCAGGAGTTCTGCGCCTGGATGGCCGTGATGGCCACAGTGTTGATCACGTCCTCCACCGTGGCCCCACGGCTCAGGTCATTGATCGGTTTCTTGAGTCCCTGCAGCACCGGGCCAATGGCGATGGCCCCTGTCTCGCGCTGCACAGCCTTGTAGGTATTGTTGCCCGTGTTCAGGTCGGGGAAGATAAAGACTGTTGCCTGGCCGGCCACGTCCGAGCCGGGCATCTTTTGGGCCGCCACGCGGGCATCCACCGCGGCGTCGTACTGGATCGGTCCCACCAGCCTCAGGTCAGGCCGGCGCTCCCGGGCGATCTCTGTCGCCTGGCGCACGCGATCCACGTCTTCGCCCACTCCGCTTTCCCCCGAGGAGTAAGATAGCATAGCCACCCGCGGCTCGATGCCAAAGGTCCGGGCTGTGTCCGCCGACGATAGGGCGATCTCGGCCAGCTGCTCGGCGGTGGGGTTGGGGTTGACGGCGCAGTCGCCATAGACCAGCACCTCATCGTCCAGGCACATGAAGAACACCGAAGAAACTACGGAAAAGCCGGGCTTGGCCTTGATAAACTGCAGCGCCGGCAAGATCGTGTGCTGCGTGGTGTGGGCCGCCCCCGAGACCATGCCGTCGGCGGCGCCCTTGTACACCATCATCGTGCCGAAATAGGAGACGTCCCGCATCAAGTCCCGGGCCGCGTCCAGGTTCATCCCCTTGTGCCGCCGTAGCTCCAGCAGCGTTTCGGCGTACTCCTCAAAGCGCTCCGACTCGCCAGGCCAGAGGATCGGCGTCCGGTCCAGGTCGATCTGCAGACCAAGCTCGTGGATCAGCCTCCGGACCTCCCGCGGCCTGCCCAGGAGCGTCAGGTCAACAATGTCCCGGCTTAGCAGGACCTCGGCAGCCTGCAGGATCCGCGGATCATCGCCCTCGGGTAGGACGACATGCTGCTTCTGCTGCTTGGCACGCTCCACGATATAGTACAGGAACATCCGCGGCGTCATGCCGCGGGGCTGGATGCTGCTAATGCGCGACTCGAGCTCGGCCGTGTCCAGGAATTCCTCGAATAGCTCCAGGCTCAGGTCGATCTTGGCCCGGTTGTCGGCAGAGATATACGAACGGACGCCGCTCACCCGCCTCGCCGTGTCATAGGTGTCAGTCTGTACCGAGATGATGGGCACCACGGCCTTCAGGCCCTCCAGCATTCGGGTGACGGGCGGAGCGGGCTTGATACCCCCGCTGAGCACGATACCCGCCACCTGCGGATAGCGACTCGACCGGTGGGCCTGTTGGGCGCTCAAGATGACATCGCTGCGGTCACCGGGAGTGATGAGCAGAGCATTCTCAGTCAGGTGCGTCAGGTAGTTGTCCAACCGCATGGCAATGACCAGATAATCATGCGCCAGGGTATCCAACTGGTCGCCGCCAAACAGGATCTCGCCCTCCAACTGCTCGGCCACCTCGCGCATGGTTGGGCTGGCCAGCGTCTCGTTGGCCGGGATCACGGCCAATATCAGATCCTCGTCCTTGAGCTCCTCCGCGAGGGCTCCGCGCACCTCCTCCAGTTGGTCCATCGGCACCCGGTTGATCACCATGCCCAACACCTGGGCACCTCGCTCCTGGTAGGCTTTGAACTTGGCATGGGCCGAGTTGACAATGCTCGCTACCTGCCGCTCCACGCCGCTGCCCACCAGCAGGACCGGCGCCCCCAGGTTCTTGGCCACATCGGCGTTAAAGCTGAACTCCAACGCCGCCGTGGCACTCTCCAGG
>JASFLR010000111.1:0-7847 GCA_050117995.1 Anaerolineae bacterium | reverse complement strand
GGTGCGCGTGACCGACGAAGCCGGACGGACCACCCACTACACCTTTGACGGCAGGAGCAACGTCACCAGCGTCACCGATCCCCTCAGCCGCAAGGTGACGATGACCTATCATCCCACCTTTGGCGACATGACCAGCTTCACCGACCCCCTGGGCCGCGTGACGACCTGGGAATACGATAGCCGCGGCAATCTCGTGAGCGTGACCGAACCGGGCAATCGACTCACCACCTATGAGTATGATGACCGGGGCTGGCACATGACGTCAATGACCGACCCGCTGAGCCGCACCACACAGTTTGGCTACGACGAGTTCGGCAACAACACGGTGATCACCGACGCCACCGGCGCGGTGATGACCTTCTCCTACGACGCCATCGGCCGCATGCTGTCCGTCACCGATTATAACGGCTACAGCACTAGCTATAACTATGACGCTGCCGGGCGGGTGACCTCTGTCACCGATCCCCTCGGCCGGGCGACGAGTTTTGCCTACGACTCGGCCGGCAACCCGGCCCAGGTCACAGACGCAGCGGGCGGCATCCGTACCTACCGCTTTGACAGCCTCAACCAGTTGTTGGGCATCACCGACGAGATCGGTGGAGGCATCACCTACGGCTACGACGGGGTGGGCAACAACGTCTCGGTGACCGATGCCCGCGGTCATGCCATGCACTGGGGCTACGATGGGCTCAATCGCCTCACCAGCGAGACCGATCCCGTTGGCAACCAGACCACGTTCGAATACGATGCTGTGGGGCAGTTGGTGCGGGGGGAGGATGCCGATGGCCAGGTCTCGACCTTTGACCGTGACCTGGTCGGGCAGCTCACCTCTGCCGACTATGCCGGGGACCAACTGACCTACGCCCATGATCTGGCGGGCAATATAGTGGCTATCACCAGCACCCAGGTCATCATGCGCTACGCCTACAACGACGCCGACGAAACCACGGCGGTGACGACGACTATGCCGGCACTGGGTATTACCAAGACCGTCGGCTACAGCTACTATGCCGACGGATCGCGGGCCTCGATGACTGATCCCGATGGCGGTGTGACGACCTATACCTACGATGACCGGGCTCGGATCCGGACCATCACCAACCCTGCCGGCGAGGTGGTGACCTATACCTGGGACGGGGCCGGCCGTTTGACCCGCAAAGACCTGGGCAACGGCACCTACGTGGTCTTTGGCTACGACGACGCAGGCCAGTTGCTATCGATGGACCATCACCAAGCTGGCGGAGACGTGCTGGAGAGCTTTGCGTACACCTACGATGACCTGGGCAACCGCACCTCGGAGACGCGGGGCGATGGCAGCCAGGTGACCTACTCCTACGATGCCCGCTCGCGCCTGATCGGCGCCAGCTACTCGGATGGCGCCGCCATCGAGTACGGCTATGACCTGGCGGGGCACCGCACGCAGATGGTGGTGGAGGGAGAGACCATCAACTACACCGTCGACGCAGCGGGTCGCCTGCAGAGCGATGGCAGCGCGACCTTCCACTGGGACCGCCAGGGAAACATGACCGGCGTGGAGTATGATGCTGGGATCACCACCTACACCTATGACGTGCGCCACCGCATGGCGGGCGCCAACTCTCCAGGAGAGGGCACCACGAGCTTTGAGTTCTACCCTGACGGCCGCCGGCTGAGCCGTACCGATCCCGACGGCACGGTGACCCTGTACGTCTATGACGGGCCGAACTTGCTGATGGAGCTCGACGCGACGGGGCAGACGCTGGCCCGTTACACCAGCGGCGACATGGATGACTGGCTGAGCATGGAGCGTAATGGCCAGCGCTACACCTATCACGCCGATGGCCTGGGCAGCGTCGTCGGGTTGAGCGACGATACCGGCAGCCTGGTGGAGGGCTATCGCTACTCGCCCTTTGGCCGAACGGAGGTGGTGGACGGCGCGGACCAGCCCTTGGACGACTCGGCGGTGGGCAACCCCTTCCGCTTCACCGGTCGCCAGTTCTTGGGCCTGGGCGAGCTGTACGACTACCGGGCCCGCGTCTACGATCCAGCCCTGGGCCGTTTCCTCAGCGAGGACCCGATGGGCGCCAACTGGGATCCGAATCGCTATGCCTATGCGCTCAACAACCCCACCACGCTGATCGACCCCACCGGCGAGGACACCTGGGTGGGCGCCGGCAGCGGCATGTCGGCCGGTTTCCTTATCGGCTGCAACGTGTGGTCGGGCACGGTGACGAATATGGCCACAGGCGAGCAATGTCGCATCAGTGAGAAGTGCTGCGGCCTCGGTGCGCAAGCACACTTTTCCCTGGAGAGCGGTATCAAGATGTTCACCGGAGCGAGGAAAGGAAGCAATCTCGCCTATTCAAAGTGGGGCGTGGAGCTCGGCATCGACCTGGACCTCGGAGCAGCCAGTGTCAATGCCGCTCTTGACATCAATACGGAAACTGGGGAAAGCTACACCAAGGTGGGACTGGGTGCGGGGGTCGGTCCAGCGAAACTGAGTGCGCTAGCTGCGAATAGCAGTCGCGGTAACCAAACCCTGGACGTTGGCACCAAGGTTGGCGCCGGGTTCAGCGTAGCCAAGGGCCAGTACTGCAAGCGCAGCGTCCTCTGGTGCGACAAGAAAGAAAAGGACGAGCCTGACCCTGAGCCTCCCCCTGATCCCAACTGCGATAGCGACACCGGCTGCTGCCGGGTCGGCGCTGATTGCGGCTCTGATGAGGAGGGGGAGACCGAGTGCTGCTTCACCTGCTGCGACGGCCCCTGTGACATACCGGAGTGCGATCCCGAGCCCTGCGAGGACCCACCCTGTGACCCGCCGTCTCCGTGGGATCCCTTCCCCGGCTTGCCGCCCTGGGGGCCTGGCTACGACCATCCCGACGAGAACGTCTCGGCCGCCTCGGCCCAGCTCCTATCGTCGGCCCCCGTTGTGCGCCGCGAGCAGGGCTATATTGGCCTGCTGTGGCGGGGCTATGCGCGCTCGATGGGCGTGCTGATCAACCGGGTTGGCGAGCGGTACGAGCCGGTGGGCCTGACTTTCAGCCCCGAATTGGCCAAGCGCCTGCCAGTACTGGTCATCCCCTCCGGCGCGCTGTACGGCCTTGACAACCTCGATTCCTTCAAGGCCCAGCTAGCGGCTTACGTCGAGCAGGGCGGGACGATCATCAGCTTTGCCCAGCAACAGGGATCCGATTTTACCGTGCTGCCAGCTCCAGCCGGCGGCGATCGGCTGGACGGCTACGGCTGGCGCGAGGACAATAGCTGTTTCGAGACGGCGTTCTACATCTCCAACTATCACCCTGTGGTGTCCGGTTTCGATGCTCCTACCCTCGATGTACACGTGGATGGCTACTTTGACACGGCGCCGGACGGGGCGATCGAGGTGCTGAACCGTATGAAGAACGGCCAGCCAGGCTTGCTGCTCTACCGGTATCCGTCCGAGGTCGAGGGGGGCTATGTGCTGGCAACCTCGGTCTATGACGACTGGGGCGAGACCAATTTCCAGGCTAGCCCGGACGCCCTGACTCTTCTTCGGGACGCGCTGAGCTGGGCCTTTGACCCGGAAGAGGCTCTGCCCGAGTACAGCCCCGGCGATGCCGTCGACCTCTCTGTCGATGTGCACAACGGCACAGCGCAGACCGCTGCGTCGGTCGAGCTAGTCTTGCTGCAACCGGATCGCCAGGTTGCGCATACCCAGAGCATCGACCTGCCCATTCCGCCGGGGGGCTCGGCAGCGCCCTCCCTGACCTGGACGCTGCCAGATCCGGCTCAACTGGGCATCTGGTGGGTAGAGTACATCCTGCACGACGCCGACGGCGCGGTTGTGCAGGAGGAAGCCGTGGGCCGCCGCCTGGTGGTCAGCGATCCAAGCCCGATCACGGGGCCGGACCGGCAGCTGTCGATGTGGATCACGGCGCCCACGGAACAGTATCTGAGCGGAACCGAGGCCGAGTTCACCTTCCATGTCCTGAATCAAACCGACGTGCTACGAAGCGTCGAGATCCGCTACGGGTTGCCCCACCACACCTGGGAGACCGGCGACCTGTCCTATGGCAACTTTCACGACTTGACGCACAGCATGGACGTGGGACCAAACGAGACGGCCACCTATGTGTACACGCCGACCATCTATACCACAGACCGGCTCTTTGCAGATCTCTACGAGGCGGGGGCCTACCGGGATAATGCCCACTTTAAGGTCTGGCACGTGTGGCCAGCAGTGCGCACGAGCGTCGAGACTGATGCCACGCAGTACCGACCGGAAGACACCGTGGCGGTTACCGTCACTGTGCAAAACCTGGAAAGCGCCCCGTACACCATGGATATGCATGTGGAGATCCTTGCCCCCAATGGCGGTCCCTTGTTTTCCGACACCTTCACCAGTTCGCTGGTGACCCTCGGTACGGACTCTAGGCCATTCACGTTTACCCTCCCCCTGGAACCGGTGTGGGGCTTCTACACGGTGGTGGTCGAGGGCTACCACGGCGGCGAGCTGATCGGGAGATGGACCACGCGCTTTGAAGTGCCTGGTGCTCGATTGCGTCTCCTCCCGGTCACGTTGGGCGTATACAACCCGGCGACGAGCAACGACATCAACTTTGTCCTGGAGAGTGTGGGCAATGCTGATATCAGCGACGGGACCTTTACTGCTGCAGTCCATAGCCCGACGGGCGTCCAGGTCTGGAGCGATACGCTTCCCTTTGCCGTCGCCCACGGGGAAACCGTCACGCTCACCCTGCCCACCTCCTTCAGCAACGAGTTTGGTACCCATCGCCTGAGCTACCAGGCCGCCTACGATGGCCAGCTAGCCCAGGACGAGGTTGAGCTCTTCTTTGGGAACACGGCTCAAATAAGCCTGGACCAGATGGGATACTGTGGCGGGGAGACGATGGGCGTGCAGGTGCGCATCACCAATCGAGGCCGGTTCCAGGAGGATCTGGGTATCGTACGGCTGGAGGTGCCGGAGGCCGGCTATGCCGAGGCTGACGCCGTCGGCCTTCTGGCGCCTGGCGAGACGGTCACCGATACCCACTCTGTGGCCTTGCCACCAGACCTCGGCACCGGAACTCTGCCGCTGACGGCAACGCTGGAACTCGCTTCCGCCTCCCGCGAGCAGTTTGCCTCTACGTCCTTCTCACCACCGCCAAAGCTGGCCGCTTCCGTTCTGCCAACAGCGGAGGCGGGCCAGGCCTTTACCGTTACCATCACCAACGTCGGGTGCGGAGTCACCGGCGCCACCTATGACTTTTCGGTGGGCAAAGAGACCGTCGTCCAGACGACATCGGGCACCGTCGGCGGGCTGGCGCCCGACGTCGGGCAGCCTGTGACCATCACCCTCCCGGCGGGCGCGACGTCGGGTGCCTACTCGGTCGTCGGCATCTTTACCGACACCCAGACCGGCCTGAAGACGCGCGTCTACGAGCCGCTGGAGGTGACCGGGCAAAGCGCGCTGCTGGAGGTTCAGACCGAGCAGAAGGTCTACCTCCCCACCGATACGATTCGCACCGCGGCGACCATCACCAGCACCGGCACACCGCTCACCGGTGCCACGCTCACGCAGCAGATCTGGGCGTCCGCCGGCGACGAGCAATGGATCACCCTCTCCCAGGGTGACAGCGGCCCGCTGGATGATGAAATCACGGCCATTGTCATAGACGGCACCACAGGCTTCAAGTGGTTGGGCACTCGTGGCCAGGATGTGGACGCGGCGCTGAGCGTGTTCGACGACAACGGCACGCCCCTGGACGAGACGGACGATATCTGGCAGCACTTTACTGTTGACGACGGAATGGCTTATGGCGCGGTCTATGCCATCGCCATGGACGCAGAAGGCCACAAGTGGGTTGGGGGAAGATACGGTTTGAGTGTGCTGGACGACGGCGGCACGCCCTTTGACAAGAGCGATGACCAGTGGCAGACCTTCACCCAAAGCGACGGGCTGCCGTATGAATGCGGTTTCGAGGACATCGCTATCGACGGCACCACAGGCTTCAAGTGGTTCGCCACCAACTTTGGCCTTGCCGTCCTGGACGACAAGGGCACGCCCCTGGACAAAACCGGCGACGAATGGCAGATCTTTACGACCGATGACGGTCTGCCCTGGAATTACCTCAGCTCAATAACCATCGATGGCGCGGGGCGCAAGTGGGTTGGCACCTCGGGCTACGGTGTGGCAGTGCTGGACGATGGCGGCGATCCCTTTGACGGGACCGGCGACCAGTGGGTGACTTTTGTCGCTGGCGGGGGTCTGGTCTCCAACTCCGTTAACTCCATCACTATTGATGGGGACGGTTACAGATGGTTTGGCACCGGGGGCGGTGTGAGCGTGCTGGACGATGGCGGCGATCCGTTTGACGGCGGCGGCGACCAATGGCAAACTTTCACCGAGAGCGATGGCCTAATCGAGGGCCAGGTGCTGGACATGGCCATAGATGCGGCAGGGGGCAAGTGGTTCGTAAGTTGGGGAGGCGGCCTGAGCTACCTGGACGACAAGGGGACCCCCTTTGACAAGTACGGTGACGAGTGGCAGACCTTCTCCGATACCGATGGCCTGGCGGTCACGTGGATCGATGCAATTGTCGCGGAAGAGCCAGGCTTGAAGTGGTGCGCCACCTACGGGGGTGTGAGCTTGCTGGACGATGGCGGCACTCCGCTGAACAAGACCGATGACCAGTGGCAAACCTTCGACTCGAGTGATTCATTGCTGTCGAATTCAGTCACGGACATGTTCATCGATAGCGGCGGCTACAAGTGGTTTAGTGCCTACGAGGGCGTGAGCGTGCTGGACGACGGCGGCGCCATCTTTGATGGGACCGGCGACCGATGGACGAACTTCACCGACGAGGACGGATTGTCGAAAAAGAACACCAGCGCCATGGCCACGGACGCGGCCGGGCGCAAGTGGTTCGCCAGCTCGGGCAGTGACCCCTGGCATTCCTACTACTACCTCGATGTGCTGGACGATGGCGGCACACCGTTTGACAAGTCAGATGACACCTGGGGGAATTGGACCTTCACAGATGACGAAGGGCCGTATCGTGGGACTGAGGTCATGGCTGTTGATGCTGCTGGCCGCAAGTGGATGGCCATGCTTAATTGGGGAGTCGTCGTCTTGGACGATGGAGGCACACCGTTTGACAAGTCGGATGATCACTGGCAGCGTTTCACCACCGAGGAGGATCCCTTAACCGACTCCAACATCGTGGCGATCGCCATAGATGGGCAAGGGCGTGCCTGGATTGCCACCAGTCACGGCTACGACGGTCTGAACGTCGTGGATATCGGGGGCACCCTCATGGACAAGACCGACGACCAGTGGCACGTTTTCAGGACGGCGGACGGGCTGTTCAGTGGGAGCCTGTATTCGCTGGCTATCGATGCAGCGGGCCGCATCTGGGTCGGAGGTGATGCTTTGGCAAGTGTGCTCGACTGCGGCGATGACCCTTTTGACGGGACAGGCGACCAGTGGATGACGTTTTACAGCGCCGATGGGCTGGAGAAAAGGTATGTGTATGGCATCGCCATCGATTCTCTGGGCCAGAAGTGGTTCGCCAAGGCCGGTATTGGGGAGGGACCCGGCGTGGTGATGCTGGATGACGCCGGCACGCCTTTCGACAAAGCGGATGATGACTGGCAGTCCTTCAGCACGGCGGACGGCCTGGCTAGTGACAATCTCTACGGCGTTGTCGCAGATCCACAGGACCGCAAGTGGTTCTTTGGGAGCGGCGGTGTGAGTGTGGTCGGGACGGACGTCCAGGTGCTCTGGGAAAGCACGGCACCGGCCAACCCGGTGGGTGTCACCCAGATCAGTAGCGACGTCGGCACCCTGAATGCAACCGGCAAGCTTCACCTGCGCGGGGTCCTCACCT
>JASFLR010000110.1:0-7857 GCA_050117995.1 Anaerolineae bacterium | reverse complement strand
AAAGGTTGGCGGCATCCAGGCCCTCGAGGATCGACTGGCTGTCTGCCCTATCGACTTTGACGCCCAATCGCACGGCAGATCCGGCTGAACTGCTTGGCGTTTTGGCAACGCCAAAACGCACGGCATCACACAGTGGACCAGCCAGTCGTTCCAAAATGGAGGTCTTGAGCAGGAATTCCTGGATGGTAGGGAGTTGTTGGACGAGTACTTCCTCCATCAAGTAGTCCAGGATGAAACGATTGCTGCCGGTGAATGCCTTTACGAATTCGGACAAGCCGGCCCGTGCCTCGGTTACAGGCTGAGCTCTCTGTTCAGCCATGCCTCGTATTGCCAGTGCAGCCATCTGCAGGCCGGCGACCCATCCTTCGGTGCGCCTTTCGAGCGCAGCGATATCCTCTGGCGAGAGAGCCAGGCCCATCACCTTGCCCAGAAAGGCAGCGGCCTCATTGGCAGTCAAGCGCAAGTCGGCCTGGCGCAGTTCGAGCAGTTGCCCCCGGGCACGCAGGCGCGGAAGTTGCAGGGGCGGGTCAGCACGGGTGGCAATAACCAGGCACAGGTTCTCGGGCAGGTGGTCGAGAAGGAAGGCCATTGAATCGTGTACGGCCTGGGCCGTGATGAGATGGTAGTCGTCGAGGATCAGGACCATCTGATGGGGAATGGCGGCGGCCTGGTTGATCAGCCGGGTCAGGACCTCTTCCTGGGGCGACCCGCGACGGGCCTGGTCGCCCTCCAGGGCGTCTGGCGAGCTGGGTGTCAGGGCGCCCCGCAAGGCGGCGACGAGGTAAGTGAGAAAGCGTACGCCGTCGTTGTCGGCCTCATCCAGGCTCAGCCAGGCGGCACGCACAGGTGTGGTAGCCGGGCGTCTGACCTGAACCCACTCACTGAGCAGCGTGGTCTTGCCGAATCCAGCTGGAGCCGAGACCAGCGTGAGCTTGTGGCCCAGTCCCTCATCCAGCCGCTCGAGTAGCCGCGGGCGCGAGACGAGATCGGACCGTATGGGTGGTATATGGATCTTGGTGGTCAGGAGAGGCAGCGTCAATCTCTCCTCCTGGCAAGGTGCACTGGTTCCTGCCCGATACTACCCCAGAACCAGCAGGTTTGCAGTCTCTATTCCTCAATGGTCGATTCCATTCTACCACGAACCAAACTGGAGAACAACCCAATCCAACCAGCGATCTGGGGCCGCGTCAAATTGGCTGTGTGCCCGCGTTTGCTCGTGGCGGAAGGCAATCGGAGATTGCACGCAATCCGCTGCCCAATGCTCAAGATGTGGCTATTCTGAGTTCCCCTCCCATCCTTCCAGGCGATGGACTGCAGCGACCCACAAGACTCTGGCCCCAATCCAGAACAGGACCTGACAACTCACCAGAATCAACGGACCCCACACCTTGTTTGAGAAGAGCCAACTGACGGGAGTATAGCCAGCCAACGACTGGATCGCCAGCACAAGGCGACTGTCTGGGAGCAGCCGGATCAAGAGCCACACAAAGCTGGCAGTCGTCACAAGAACAAAGGTCAGGTTAAGCCCCATCATGATGTAGCCGGGCAGCGTTGGTGTCCGTCGCCTGACCTCCTCGACGCCGAAGTCGATCTTCAACCCACCGATGGCCATCGTCACGACCGAACCGCCGGTCAGCCCCCAGATGGTCAACCCGGCCAGGAAGGCAATCTGCCACCAAGGGAACCGGAGTATGAGCCCCGTGAATAGGAAGACGAGTACCCAGGCCACGACCAGGGGCACCCACGCGGACCAAAACTTGCCCTTCAGGACATCGGACATCGAGATTGGGGCGCTGCGGAGCAGCGCAAGATTGCGGCCCTCCTGGGCAAGGGACATCAAGGGCAGGCCGGTTGGCAGCACGCTCAGGAACATCGCCAGGAAGATCAGCATGATCCAGAAGATCAGGGGCCGTAGTGCTTCCGTCACCTCTCCGCCGCCCATGAACAGCACAAGAACCATGATGACCAATACCAGGGGTTGCGCCAGATTGATCAGGCCACGGGGGTCACGCCTCAACCCCACCCACTCTTTGACCATCAAGCCGCGAAGGGGTTGCGGCAGCAGACGTGGCAGCAGAGATGTGGCCAGCTGCCAGCGGGCAGCCTGGGCGCGGGGAGCAGCTCGGGTTGGCACGCTGTGGAAACGATTCCACCCCTCGTGAAAGGATGTACTGAAGGCCTGGTACGCGGCCAAGCTAGTCACCAGCGCCATGCCACCAAAGCCGGCAACCAGTAGTCCCAGTTGCGCTGGGTTGAGCAAGGCCTCGGTGAGAAGCCCGATCAGTGCTGTCTGTCCAAGAAACCACTCGGTTGCGGACTGCTGTCCCAGGATCACGATGGATGTTGCCAGAATCAGCGCCACTGGCATCCAGGACCGTGTCTTCTGGGCGGGCAGCAACCGCGCTAGCAGCATGACCAGCGTCATGACTACTACAGTTGTCAGGAGCATCGTTGCCGGAATCAACAAGACTATGAGCAAGTAGTAGCTCAACGTGGCGCCGCGAGCCAGCCCGAGAGCCAACAGAAAGGCCCCAAACGCGAGTGCCGGTATGAAGGTGGCCCGGCTACACTGCAGCAGCTTGACAAAGAAGATCGTTCGGCGCGGGATGGGCGCGATCATCAGCAGCTCCAGATCTGAGGACAGGTAAAGCTGGTGCATCATATCGCCCACGCCCAACATGGCGAACACCAACAGCAGGGACAGCGCAAAGGGCAAAGACGAAGCGATGGCTGTCACCGCCTGCTCGGAACCCAGGATCACAAAGCTGTCGCGAATGAGGTTGTCAAAGACCCACTGCCCGCCAAAGCCCAGGAGCACAACCAGCGCCAGCACAACATACCGGTTCGTGTTTCGTACCTTGCGGTCGAGGATCCAGTACTGGGGACGCAGAATCTTCCAGACCATATTCTCTTCCCCTAGCCCAGCAGGCTGACCATTTCGGCTGCCTGCTCGTCACCGGTCAGTTTCAGGAAGAGGTCCTCCAAGGTAGTCTCTGCGGTGGTTTGGGCTTGAGCGCGCAGGGCTTCCATCGTGCCTACTGCGACCAATCGTCCCTGGTCCAAGATACCGACCCGGTCACAGACTCGCTCTGCGACCTCCAGAACGTGGGTCGACAGGAACACGGTCCGTCCCTGCCGGCACAGGTCCCGCAGCAGATCCTTGACACGCCGAGCACTGTGCGGATCCAGTCCCGCCAGGGGTTCGTCCAACACCAACACGGTTGGGTCGTGAAGGAGGGCACCACACAAACCGATCTTGTGGCGCATGCCGCCGGAATAACTCTCAATGAGTTGATCGGCCTTGTCCGACAGCTCCATCATCGTCAACAAGTACTCTGCCCGGGCCTCGATCTTTTCATCGCTGAGACTGTACAGGCCTCCGAGAAAACGCAGAAACTCCCGGCCGGTCAGCTTGTCGTAGAGGAGAGGTGTCTGGGCCAGGTACCCAATGGCGCGCTTGACAGCCAGAGGCTCCCGCTGGACATCATGCCCAGCCACTGTGACTGTGCCTGCCGAGGGACGCAACAACCCTACGATCATGCGGATGGTGGTTGTCTTGCCCGCGCCATTGGGGCCCAGGAAACCAAATAACTCACCTGGCTCCACCGTCAGGCTCAAGTCCTGCACGGCTGCCAGCGATGCATAGTACCGTGTTAGGTTCACCATTTGGATCATGCTCTTCTTCCTATCGCTCTTCAGGCAGCCTTGGATCCTCCCCTACGGCCCGAGATCCAGCACGCGGACATCATCAAATAGCGTCGCGCCCCCTTGTACAGCAAATGGGTGATAGCCCTTCAGGAAGATCGTCAGACTCTGGCCGGAGGCGCGGACTGTCACCTGAGTATGTACCCAGATGTCCTCTCCCGTCTCGTCCCAGGGATACCAGGTCACGGTTGCGGCCTGCCAGTCCTCGCCGCCGGTCAGGTCCACGCCCAGCGATAGCTCCACAGGCGACTGGCTGCGCACGTGCTTGCCCCACGCCTCGATCTGGTAGCGATGCCCAGGGATCGCTTGGGCGCGCTTGAGAATGCCCGCCTCGGCACTGACAAAGTCAAAGGTAATCTCCTGGGAGCGCTGGCCGCTGTGCACGTTGTCCAGGTTCTTGTTCTCATTCAGGCACGATGATGCCGGCGTGCCCGGCGATACGAAAGCTTGCCAGCCAACTGCGACGGCCCATCCTGGACAGACCTCGCCCAGCGGTGAAGACCCCGGTACGAAGCCGGCTTCCATGTCCCATTCTCCACCCTGCTGAGGTGGAAGGGGTGGCTGGGCCGGCACCGTGGCAGTGGGCAAAGGGCGGCGTGTGGGTGCGGTGGTAGGCGGTGGGCTCGGCGTCCACGTAGGCGGGGGCGCGGTCGGTGGCTCGGTAGGAGCCGGCAGTGGGATGCCGGTTGGCAGCGGGGTGTTGGTTGGCGGCAGGGTGGGACTGGGCAACACTGGAATTGGAGTGCGGGGAACAGGGGTAAGGGTAGCGGAAGGTGAGGGTGTGGGAGTCAGAGTGGGCAGGGGCGTGTTCGTTGCCAGAGCCAGCACGACACGGGTCTTGGTCGGCGTAGCCGTCACCGCCGGATGTCCAGGCGCACACTTGATTGTCAGCAGGCCAACCAGGCCCATCCCGACCAGGAAGAACCAAAGCCATTGTAGTCTTTTCATCGCCGCGTATCACATTCCTTGCGGTTTTCGTTCCCCGACCACACTCGCCTCAGTATACTCGAGAACTGAACAACCAGCAAGGGGTTCCAAGGAGCGAGTTAGGGGCCCGTCAAAGTCGTGGTCCATCGTGTACAATACCATCTGCGACCAAACAGAATGGAGGTTGTACGCGATGGACCAAGGGAAGTGTACCACGCTGATGCGGGCATTCCAAGGTATCCCCGATCCAAGGAAAGCGCGCGGCAAGCGGTACCCGTGTCTGTATCTGCTTGGCCTGATAGGCGCCGCTCTGGCGAGCAGGCAGCAGACGGTTCATGCCATAGCACACTGCGTAGTGCTACACGGACCTGAACTGCTTGGGCGTTTGCGACCACCCCGGAGCTCCATATCCAGCGAGTCGACGATACGACGAACGCTTCATGGCATCCATATCGACATATTGGAGAGGCGCTTGGCCGATCTTGCTCAGTATCTGGCAGCCACAGGACCCTAAGAAGGTATTGTCAAAACTGAGACAGGCCAAGAGCTGCGGGGCCAAGCCCTCGATGGCAAAGAACTCCGTGGTGTCCGTGCCCATGGATAGTCGCGCAGTAAGCAGCGAAAGCGCGCCATCCAGCAAAGCTGCGTTCCACGACCGAGCGGCGAGGCAGAAGCACAGAGCCTCGCTTGGCCGTGGGCAACTTGACGACCTTCAGGCGGATGCCATGCGCCTCAGCGGCAGCAGCAGGTTTGTCGCCGGTGTAGCCCTGATCCACGAAGGCAATTTCCACGGAGTCGCCCGTCACCTCCTGGATCTGCCGGGCCAATTCGCCAACTTGTGCCCGATCTTGCTCGTTGGCAGGAGTAACCAGGATCGCCAGCAACTGGCGCAGCGTATCAACAGCCCAATGCACCTTCGAGCCTTTACGGCGTTCGTGCCTATCCCAGGTGGCACGTCCACCGCTTTCTGGTGTAGATTGGAGCGTTCGGCTATCGAGAATCGCGGCACGTGGTTGCTGCATACGGTCTTTGATCTCGCGCATCAACATGCGCAAGTCGTGAACCATCTCCTCAAACACGCCCGCTTTGAGCCAGCGTTGCGTTTGTTGATACACCGTATGCCACGGTGGTAAGTTGTGGGGCATCATGCACCACTGCATGCCCGTGCGCATGATATGGCGCAGACCATTGAACACCTCACGCAGGGAATGCTCCCGCTATGGGGCATCTTTCCTCATCAAGGTCAGATAGGGTGCTACAAACGCCCACCCGTCGTCGGATACGTCACTGAGATAGCCTTTTCGTGTCATGCCCTGAGTATATCACACTCGGGCGTGAAAGTGCATAACAGGCTCCAGCAGGCTGCCTCAGCTGAGGTATTTCAGTAGCCCAAGCTCTCCAACTCGTCGAGATAGGGCCGTACCTCCACTGGCCCGGCTGGTGTGAGCTCGGCGTACGCCTCCAGCGATGCGCGGGCATCCGCATAACGCCCCACTTCCAGGTAGATCATTGCCAGGTTCCAGTGAGATTCGGTCTGGTCCGGATCCAGCTCCAGCGCCTTCTCGTAGGCGCTGATGGCCTCCTCGTATTCCTCCAGATAGCTGTGTGACAGTCCCAGGTGAAAATAGACGCTGGCGTTGGCCAGTGAGGGATCCCGCGTGATGGCTTGCTCCAACTCGGCAGCGGCCTCATCCCACTCTTCGGCGTCAATGGCCTCTTGCGCCAGGTCCAGGTGTCTGCGGGGGCTGTCGCGATATATGGACGTGTATAGGGCCGTGCCTCCGACCAGCAGCAAAGCCGCCAGGACCAGGGCAGGCCAATAGCGCCCCAGGTGATTTCTATCCCTCACCTGTCCGCGGACCCAATCGACTTCATAGCGGGGGGTCAGCGCCCATCCCAGCGCCGCGCCGGCGACCAACCCTCCAAGATGGGCCAGGTTATCGATCCCAGGCTGTGAGAACCCCCAAACCAGGTTGATGACCAGGACGATAGCGATATTGCCCAGACGCCTGGCGCCCCACGAGCCGAGCCTCTCTCGGTGGATGAGAAAGAAGGCTGCGAGCGCTCCGATGAGTCCAAAGATGGCGCCCGACGCCCCTGCTGACAGGCTGTCGCTGAGGGCATAGCTAGCCAGGCTGCCAAAGAGCCCGGAGAATAGGTATACGCTCAGGAAACGGCCCGGACCGAGGATGCGCTCGAGTTCGGTTCCGATGATGAACAGTGCATACCCGTTGAACGCCAGGTGCATCACGCCGATGTGCAGGAACATCGAGGTCAAAAGCCGCCAGTACTCGCCCTCCGCGATGAGCGGCGCGTACTTGGCGCCCATCTGAAGTAGCACGTCGGTCTCTGTGGATCCACCGAGCATCGTCTCGATTGCAAAGACCACCGCGATCAACGCCAGCAAGATCCAGGTGGCGACAGGGCGGTGTAACGGGAGCCTGTAGGCCACTTGCTGGGGCTGGGGGCTTGCTGGCTCGACTGGCGACTGTCCGGGTCGTGGCTGGGGATTCTCGGGATGGCTCATAGATCGATCCTGCGGGGCACGGATCGGCAGTGCTCAGCGCGCACGATGGCCATTACATCATCGACGGCAGCGTCGAGGGCATTGTGGTGATTGACTACTACATAGTCAAAGCTCGGGATGCAATCCATCTCCTCGCGGGCAGTATCTAGCCGTTTCTGCAGTGCCTCCTCCGACTCGGTGCGGCGCTCCCGCAGGCGGGCAACCAGCTCTTCCTCCGACTCGCACGTCAGGAAAACTGTGACCGCTGCGGGGAGCAACCCCTTGACCGTATCAGCACCCTGCACGTCGACGCGCATCACAACGTCCTGTCCCGAGGCAAGGGCCTCTCGAACATGCGCTTTGGGAATCCCTTTGTGCTGCCCATAGACCCAGGCATGCTCCAGAAGCTCCTTTTGGTCGATCATCCGCTCGAATTCGGCGGTTGTGTAGAAAAAATAGTCCCGTCCGTGAACCTCGTTGGGCCGCGGCGAACGGTCGGTTGCCGTCACCACAAAGTGAAAGGGGAAACCCCGCTCTTTCATTCGCTGGACGACCGAGTCCTTGCCCACCCCGGATGGGCCCGAGATGACGATGAGCAACGGCGATTGCTTGCGGTCGAAAGGATCTGTGCTGGTCGAACTGTTTCGCATCGTTTGTGCCTCTCAAAATTGCAAACTTGGGCGATTCCAGTATAATTGAGTATACGTTTGCTTCGGAAA
>JASFLR010000109.1:0-7871 GCA_050117995.1 Anaerolineae bacterium | reverse complement strand
ATGCCAAGGTCGCCGTGATCGGTACCGGGGCAGCCAACGTCGCCACGCTGCGCCTGCTGCTGGCCAGTGGCGTGCCCTTTGGCAATATCATCGCCTGCGACAGCCGCGGCATCCTGCATCCCGACCGGGACGATATCGCGCGGCGCAAGATCGAGTTTGTGGACAAGTGGCGCATCTGCCAGAATAGCAATGCGGCGGAGCGGCGCGGAGGTCCTGCTGAAGCTATGCGTGGCGCCGACCTGTGCATCGCTGCCAGCAAGCCTGGCCCGGGCACGATCCTGCCCGAGTGGGTCAAGGGCATGGCCGAAGACGCCATCCTCTTTGCCTGCGCCAATCCTGTTCCCGAGATCTGGCCCTGGGAGGCAAAGGAAGCCGGGGCGCGGATCGTGGGCACCGGCCGGAGTGACTTTCCGAACCAGATCAACAACTCGCTAGGCTTCCCCGGTATCTTTCGGGGTGTCCTGGACGTGCGGGCCACGACCATCACTGACGAAATGGCCATAGCTGCTGCCCGAGAACTGGCCCTCTGTGCGGAGGAGGGGGGCCTGGATGAGGAGCACCTCGTGCCTACGATGGACGACTGGGAGGTGTTTCCTCGGGAAGCGGCGGCCGTTGGCGTCAAGGCCCAGGAACAGGGCGTGGCCCGCCTCGTCCTATCCCGCGAAGAGCTGCTGGCGACGGCCAGGCAGACCATCGGACAGGCACAGGAGATGACGCGATTCATGATGGACCAGGGACTGATCCCGCCCGTGCCAGAGGCGTGGGCTTGAGGGAGGAGACGAACGATGTACGACTTGATCATCATCGGCGGGGGGCCGGCGGGCATTACGGCTGCGGCGACGGCGCTCAACCAACGTCTGGAGACGCTGATCATTGCCGAGCGTTGGGGTGGGCAGACCACCTATGCGATGCAGCTCGCGGAAACAGAAGGGCGGGAGGTCATCACCGGGGAGAAGCTGCTCGATGCTTTTCGCCGGCAACTCGACTATCTGGACTTTGTGCGGCAATTCGATACCGTGACGGGCGTCGAACCCCATGGGTCCGGTTTCACGGTAGAGACGGCGCGGGGCAGCCGCTTTGAAGGGCGCAGCCTGATCGTTGCCACCGGAGCCCGGCCTCAGCGCCTCGACGTGCCAGGCGCCTCGCGGTTGGCGGGCCGCGGCTTGAGCTATTCGGCGACCACCCATGGCAGCCTGTTCCTGGGCGCAGACGTGGCTGTGGTGGGTAAAGAGCGGCGCGCGCAGTGCGCTGCCGTGGATCTGGCTCGCAAGGCGCACCAGGTCTACCTGCTGGCGCCTGGCGTGCTGGAGGAGACCCCGCTGGATTCCAGCCTGCGCGAGATGTCGAATATCGAGGTTCTGGAAGGTATCCAGGTCCGGGAGGTAATGGGCGAAGGGTTTGTGGATGCTGTCGCGGTCACTATGCCCGGCGGTGAGCAGCGCGAGATAGTTGTGAAGGGCGTCTTTGTCAAACTGCCGCGTACCCCCAACTCTGATCTGGTGCGAGGATGGGTCGACCTCGACAAGTGCGGATGCATCCTCGTGGATGTGAACTGCGCCACCAATGCACCGGGAGTGTTTGCCGCGGGCGACGTGACCCATGTGTCCGAGCAGGTGCTCGTGCACATCGGCGAGGGGGCCAAGGCAGCGATCTCGGCCTCGAACTACCTGCTGGAGCACTGCCCCTAGAGATTGCCTCCTACCTGCTGCCTGGGTGCTGAGGGAGGGTGGGGGCCATCCCCACCCTCCCGAACTGTCACAGCATTGTAATGTCCCCGTTACGACAGTTGTCATCCCGACTGCCTATACTCAAGATGACCGTAGGGATATGCTGCTGGAACGTATCTGGCAGGAGGGAGGTGGCAAGATGTTGGAGGTACAGGAAAGGCCCATCCGCTGGTCTGGTGCGGGTCCACTCTTGCAGGAGCGGACGATACCTGTTGGGGAGATGCTGGACTACAGGACGGCCTTCTCGGAAGCCCTGGCGCAGCGGGAGAGCGATGACGAGATGCGCCGCGTGCTGGAGAGGGCAGCGCGCGATAATGGCTTTATCGCCGAGCTGACCTATAGGGGCGCCAAGGCGCTCGAAGGGTACAAGCTCACCCTGCAGGCCAAGGCCGCGCTGCTGAGCGGCGACATCCGCTGGATCGAGGCACGTCTGGGCAAGCTGAACGACCGGCTGCGCGTCTGGGTGGACTGCAGGCTGGCGCAGGAGATCTGGTAGGAAGAGGAGGCGCCACTGTGGAGGATGCACTTTCTGTGGTGATTGGGCTGGTGGTTAGCGTTCTCGTCTCGGCGCTGGTGTGGACCACTGTTGCCGCGGGCCTGTACCAGCTCGTCCGCGAGCGGCTACACGAGGTAGCGGTGGTGAGCCAGGATGCCACCCGGAAGCGGTACCTACACCGGAGCGAAAAAGGGCCGCAGATTCCGCAGCAGCAGCCGATGGCTGGTAACTAGGCCGCGGCTGGCAGGGGGAGACACTTGTCTGTGCCTGAGCGGGTTACGCTCGACGCCGTTCCGCCCCCCGAGATGGCGGAGCGGATGGAGGATGTAGGCGTAAGAAAGGCCCACCTGGGCTTCTGGAGCATGTTTGCGCTGGCCGTCCTGGCTGGCGCCTTTATTGGGTTGGGCGCCGAGTTCTCCACCCTAGCTGTGACCGACAGCGGGCTGGGCTTTGGGCTGAGCAAGGTGCTCGGTGGCCTGGTCTTTAGCCTGGGCCTCATCCTGGTGGTGATCGCCGGGGCCGAGCTTTTCACCGGCAACAACCTTATCATCATGGCCTGGGTCAGCGGCAAGCTCACGCTGGGACAGGTCATGCGCAACTGGATCATCGTCTATGCCGGGAATATGGCAGGTTCGCTGGTGACGGTGCTGCTGATGTACCTCACCCGGCAGTGGTCCTTTGCCGACTATCATGTGGGTGCCACGGCTCTGAATATCGCCGTGGCGAAGGTTGACTTGTCCTTTGCCGAAGGGCTGGCCAGGGGCATCCTGTGCAATGCACTGGTGTGCCTGGCGGTGTGGCTATGCCTAAGCGGGCGCAGTGTGACCGACAAGATCCTGGCTATCCTATTCCCCATTACGGCCTTTGTTGCCTCTGGTTTTGAGCACAGCGTGGCCAACATGTACTTCATCCCCATGGGACTGCTGCTCCAGGGAGAGCCCGGCGTGGTGGCAGCGGCCGGCAGGACAGCCAGTGAGCTGGTGAACCTGAATCTGCACGGACTGGTGGGCAATCTCATCTCGGTAACTACCGGAAACATCTTTGGCGGCGGTTTTATGGTGGCACTGGTGTACTGGTTTATCTACCGCCGCCCCCTGGATGAGGAGAGCCGCCCGATCACATCCCGGGTGTTGGACCTCTTTGTCTCTCACCAGCGAACCGGCAAGCCCACTCGCGGGGAAACCAGCCGATAGAGAAACGAAATAGATGCCGGGCGGTTGTTGAACCCTCTGAGCAAGCCAGAATCAGTTCGGATTGGTCAAAGGGTGGTGCCCCTCTAAGGCCTGCACCCCGCGCTGACTGGGTGATCCTCCGGCTGAACCCCTGCCGCGCGACGGGACCCGGTCCGTCGCGACATTGTCACGGCTTTGTCACGAGGCTGTAACGAGATTTGGAATAGGCGTCGGGTATGATCCTTAAGGATAATGATTGGGGGTGTTGCCTATGGTGGCGAACGATCTATGCACAACTGCAAAACTGGCGCGCGACCGGGTGGATGTTGTGGATGGCCTGCCCTTTGACCTGGCCTGGCGCCCTCATGTCCCGCCCCTGGTCAGCGATCGTGGCCCAGTCACGGTGGTGGTCGCCAATCACGAGCCTCTGCCAGCAGAGCTGTGGGCCTATGCACAAGGGCTGAGTGCCCTGTTGGGCGGGCAGCTGCAGCGCGCGACGGCGACGCAAGAGCTGGATACCGCGGGGCATGATGGGCTGGGAGAATGTGACCTGGTCATCCTGGGCAAGGGCTCGCGTCCGCTGCTCCGCTGCCTTCTCGCCGGCCACGGCGCGGACGGGATAACGCCTCGCTCGCAGGTCGCCTCTTCCCGGCAGGACCCTGCTTCGCTTGCTATCCTGGCAGCACGGAATCCCTCTCTACCGCTGGCACGGATCTTGTTGGTGCTCTGCGGTGGAAGCGCAGACCAGGCCGCCGTGAACTGGGCCCTGCGCCTGGCCTGCCCCAGCGCCGCAGCGGTGACTGTCCTGGCGGTCGTCCCGTCGGTGCAGGCCATGTACCACGGTTTGGCCCGCATGCGGCAGAGTCTGCGCTCGGTGCTCAGCACCGACACCCCACTGAGCCGCCAGATGCGCGATACGGCCCAGCGGCTGGTAGATGCCGGGGTCAGCAGCGCGCTGAGGCTGCGCCAGGGACCGCCAGAGCAGGAGATATGCCGGGAGATGGCCGAGGGTGACTATGATCTGGCGATCATGGCCACCTGCCCCTGCCGATGGTGGCTGCGTCAGCTTAGGAGCGATCCGGTCTGCTCGCTGTTGAGGTGGGTAGATCGGCCGGTGCTCTTTGTAGAGCCAACAACTGAATAGCACTGTCGCCTAATTGATTTGATGCCCGCGCCTATCTGAGAGCGGGCCAGATCGAGCGGGGGATCCATCCACCGGGGTGTATCTCGCCCTCCCTGGCTGGGGCGTGGGGCCAGGGGGCACGGGAGGGGCACCTTCCCGCCCTAACCCGTCAGCTAACCCCGCAGGCGCCGGAAGGGACAGGTCTGTTGCGGAATTGCTTCCAAAAGGGCCGCAGAGCTGTCTGCGCGCAGAGCTGTCTGCGGCTCTTTTGGTACCTCAGTTTGGAGGCAGCATGGTGGAAGCAAGGGTAAAGTTGGGGCATTTGCTAGGCATACTGCTGGTTTTCGCGTTATTGATCGCACCTGCCAGTTGCGGAGGTTCAGCCGCCGACCGGTCGAGGGCGACGGGCGACGAACTGAACGGGACGATCACCGTATCGGGGGCCTGGGCACTCTATCCCCTGATGGTCCGCTGGGGGGAGGAGTTCCAGAAACTGAATCCCGGGGTTCGATTCGACATCTCGGCGGGCGGCGCCGGCAAAGGGATGGCTGACGCGCTGGGCAATGCAGTGGATATTGGCATGGTCTCGCGCGAGATCTATGCAGACGAGGTGGCAAAGGGAGCCTTCTGGGTCTCGGTGACCAAGGACGCGGTCTTTCCCACGGTCAGTGAGGACAACCCCGTTTGGGAGGACCTGCGCCAGCAGGGCGTAAACCGGGAGACGCTCATCGGCATCTTTATCAAAGGTGAGGTCACTACCTGGGGGCAGGTGGTAGGCAAGCCCGAGTTGGCAGATCCTATCCATGTGTTCACCCGCTCCGATGCATGCGGGGCGGCAGCCACCTGGGCCGAGTACCTGGGCAAGAAACAGGAGGACTTGACGGGGATTGGGGTGTACGGCGACCCCGGTCTCCTGGACGCAGTGATCAAGGACCCAGCGGGGATCGGCTTTAACAACCTGAACTATGTCTTTGACATGGAGACGGGCAAGCCCCTGGCGGGCGTACATGTCGTGCCGGTGGACGCCGACGACGATGGTCAGGCCGGCCCTGACGAGGTCTATGATGCCAAAGATCAGGCGGTGAGGGCCGTAGCGGCAGGTAGCTATCCCTCACCGCCAGCCCGTGACCTGAATCTGGTCACCCTCGGAAAGCCCGAGGGCTTGACAGAGGCCTTCATCGAATGGGTACTGACCGACGGGCAGGGCTTTGTAGTTGAGGTGGGTTATATCGCGCTCTCGCCAGAGAAGCTGGGCGAAGAGCGGGCGAAACTGGACTGAGCGCAATGCAGGGGATGGAAGAGACTCTGGGATTGCTTCTGCCCAGGCTTCGAAAGGGTCGGAAGCGGAGCCCAGTACCAAGGCCACAGCGGCAAACGCTGGACCGGTGGGCCAGGCGCTGTATGGGAGCGCTAGCGCTGGGGTCGGCGCTGCTGGTATTGCTGATCGCTGCGGCGCTCTACCTGCGCGCCAGGCCGATCCTGAATGCCCGGCCCCTTCGAGAACTGCTATTCTCCACGGCGTGGCATCCCCTGAAGGGCGAGTTCGGATTTTATCCCTTTATCATGGGCACCCTGTGGGTGACAGTCGTGGCAATGCTCATCGCCGTGCCGCCTTCGCTGCTGACGGCTATCTATCTGGCCGAGTACGCGCCGCCGCGGTTTCTGGCCTTTGCCAAGCCGCTCATCGACCTGCTGGCGGGCATCCCTTCGGTGGTCTATGGGGTGTGGGGGATGCTCACCATTGTGCCATTTGTGGAGCACACTGTCGGGCCTACACTAAGCCGCTGGCTGGGTGCTCTGGGGCTGTTCCGCACTGACAATCCCACGGGATATGGCGTGTTGGCCGGGGGACTGGTGCTGGCGGTGATGCTTTTTCCGATCATCATCTCTGTGGCGCAGGAGGTGATCCAAGCTGTGCCCCAAGGGTTGCGGGAGGCCTCGCTGGCACTGGGCGCAACCCGCTGGCAGACGATCAGGAATGTGGTGCTGCGGCGGGCCTGGCCCGGGGTGATGGCAGCGGTGGTGTTGGGCCTTTCCCGTGCCTTTGGCGAGACAATGGCGGTACTGATGGTCGTGGGCAACGTCGCCCAGGTGCCCCGCTCCATCTTTGACGCTGCCTACCCGCTGACGGCCCTCATAGCCAACAACTATGGCGAGATGATGTCGATCCCGCTGTACGACGCGGCGCTGCTGTGCGGGGCCCTGATCCTGCTGTTGATCGTGCTGGCGTTCAACACAGCCTCCCGGCTGGTGTTGGTGCGTTTTCTGTCGAGTGGGTAGATCGATGAAGTGGCGAAAGGCAAAGCTGGTGGAGGGCACCTTCAAGGCCCTGATGCTGGGCTCGGCTGCCGTGGTGTTAGGCAGCCTGGTCATCATCCTGGCGACGGTAGTCTGGAAGGGCATTGGCGCGCTGGACCTGGCCATGCTGACCCAGGTACCGAAAGGTGGGTACTATATGGGCAAGGAGGGCGGCATCCTGAATGCCATCGTCGGCTCCCTGTACCTGGCAGGGGGAGCGACTGTTCTGGCTCTGGTGTTCGCCCTGCCTATCGCCCTGTATTTGCAGTTCTACGCTGCCCGCTCCCGACGCGCCGAACTGGTGCGCCTGGCCCTAGATGTGCTCTGGGGCGTGCCCAGCATCGTCTATGGGGCCTTTGGCTTTATCATCATGCTCTGGCTGGGCATGCGGGCATCTCTGCTGGGCGGCATCATCGCCCTGGCCTTCCTGGAGCTACCGATCATGGTCAGGGGCATGGATGAGGCCATTGCCATGGTGCCTCCGGCGCTAGAGGAAGCCTCCTATGCGCTGGGGGCCACCCGGCTTCAGACGGCCGTCAGGGTAGCGGTGCGGCAGACGGCCCCCGGGCTCCTCACGGCGGTGCTTCTGGCCTTCGGGCGAGGCATCGGCGACGCGGCCTCAGTACTCTTTACAGCCGGCTACACGGACCGGTTGCCTGATTCCCTGCTCAGCCCGGTCGCATCACTACCGCTGGCCGTCTTCTTTCAGCTTGGCACGCCCTTCCCGGCAGTGCAAGAGCGGGCCTATGCCTCGGCCCTGGTGCTGACCGTCATCGTGCTGGCAATCAGCCTGCTCTCGCGCAAGATGGCTGGACGTCTGGCGAAGCACGTGATCCGCTAAGGAGTGAGAGGTGTACGAACCGCAGATTCGGATCCAGGACCTGAATGCCTGGTATGGCAAGGAACATGCCCTAAAGGGCATTTCGGCTGAAATCCCGGCCCGCCAGATCACGGCTATCTTTGGCCCTTCGGGCTGCGGGAAAACGACCCTGCTGAGAAGCCTCAACCGCCTTCTGGAGGAGGTGGACGGGACGCGGGTGACGGGCCAGGTATGG
>JASFLR010000108.1:0-7900 GCA_050117995.1 Anaerolineae bacterium | reverse complement strand
GGGCCATCATGTACTTTGAGCAGTTTGGCATCGAGGGTGTGACCGGTGCCTTTGGCACGGTGCGCCAGTCGCTGGAACGCTACCTGGGCGGCGAGCTCAAGGGCGCGGCCCCGTGCAAGGAAAGCGAGGAGCACGGTCATGGCGATAGCTCCGCCCACGATCTGGCGAGGGGCGTGTATGAGAAGGACGAGCTGGGCCGGCTCAAGGAAGAGGCCGATATGCTGCGCAGGCAGCTGGAGGAAGTGGAAGGAAAGCTGGACCGACTGAGCTAGGAGGTTGTTATGGGTCGTGGTGGAGGAAGAGGTGGCGGTCGTGGCGGAGGACGAGGATCGGGACGCATGGGCGGGTCCAAGGCCGCCGGGCCTGGTGGCAAGTGTATCTGTCCCAGCTGCGGTCACAAGGTGCCGCACCAGGTTGGCACACCTTGCTATGACATCCAGTGCCCCAAGTGCGGCACAAAGATGACGCGTGAATAGACGCGCGCAGTGAGGTGCTTGCAGTGGTTCGCGGTGTGAAGTTCTCTGCGAGCCTGTATGCTGCGAAGGCTGATCTGAGGGCTGGGTATTCACTGGAGATCAATGTGGCAGAACAACGAGAAGACAATGACTTTGCACGTTGGGTGGCGGCGTTACAGCAGGCGATCATCGAGCAAGAGCGAGCGCTCTTCTCGGAAACGGTACTCAGGGAGGCGCGCCACCCCCAGAACATGACGGTCATGCTGGAGCCTGATGGGCACGCGCTCGTGCGTGGCCCCTGCGGCGACACGATGGAGATCTTTTTACGTATCCACGATTCGCAGATCGAGATTGCGGCCTTTATGACAGACGGATGCGGGCCCACAGTCGCCTGTGGCAGCATGCTAACCCGCATGGTACAGGGCAAGAGCCTGGAGGAAGCGGGTGCCTTGGAAGCGGCAGAGTTGATCATCGCGCTCGATGGCCTGCCGCCCGAGCACATACACTGCGCAACACTGGCGGTGGAGACGCTGCACGAGGCCATGAAGAATGGCCACATCCAGGGCAAGGAGAGGACTGAGTAGATGGCTGCCGAGTCCAATCAGCGATCGGCATCCCAGGCTTCCCGTGTTGCCTGGGCGTCTATCGCGGTCAACATCTTTCTGAGCATTCTCAACCTGGCCATTGCTGCCGCTTCGGGCAGCTTGGCGGTGGCGGCTGAGATGGTACACAACCTGGTGGACCTGGTTGCCTCGGTGGCGGTGCTGGCAGGCGTCAAGATCTCAGAACGGGAGAGCCGTGATTTTCCCTATGGGCTGTACAAGGTAGAGAACCTGGTAGCCGTCGGCGTGGCGATCCTGATCTTTTTCACCGGTTACGAGATTGCCAAGGAGGCGATCTTTGCCGAGCCGGAAGCGACGACGGTCAGCGGCTGGATGCTGGCTGGTGTGGCCCTCTCGGCGGTGGTCCCGCTGGCTTTCAGCGTCTTTGAAATGCGGGTCGGGCGGGAATTGAACTCGCCGAGCCTCATGGCTGACGCCCAGGAGTACCGCGCCCATGTCTTCTCTTCAGGTGTAGTATTCCTGGCTCTCATCGGCCAGATGGTTGGGTTCCCGGTCGATCGCTACGCGTCGTTGATCATTGTGGTGCTCATCGTCAAGACCGGTTGGGAGCTCCTGGCCGATGGCATGCGGGTGCTGCTGGATGCCTCGTTGGACAATGAGACGCTGGAGCAGGTGCGTGCCCTGGTAGATGCCGAGCCCACCGTGGCGCAGGTGCGGTCGTTGGTGGGGCGTAACGCCGGACGTTACCGGTTCCTGGAGGTCGACGTCGCGCTGCGTGTGGATGACCTGGAGCGGGCACATGCCGTCAGCGAGCGCCTGAAGAGGACCATCCGCGAACAGGTGCCCCACGTGGAACGGGTGCTAGTCCACTACGAGCCGCAGGTGCGCACCCATGTGCGATATGCCGTGCCATTGGCTGATGCCCAGGGTGCGGTGAGTGAGCACTTTGGTGAATCGCCGTACTTTGCCCTGGTGGAGGTGCGCCTGGAAGATGGTCAGATCGAGTCTCAGCAGATCCTGGCCAATCCGCACCAGGCTGTTGAGAAGGCCAAGGGCATCCGCGTGGCCGAGTGGCTGGTGGGCTTGAAGACCGATGTGGCGCTGTTGCGTGAGGACGTCCGTGGAAAGGGACCGGCCTACGTCTTTGCCGATGCTGGCGTCGAGGTGCGTCTGACGGAGAGCGCCACGCTGGTCGAGGCGATCGCTGGACAGACGGAAGGATCAAGTTAGAGGGAGCGAGTACACAGATGATCATTGCTGTAGCAAGTGGAAAGGGCGGAACCGGCAAGACCACTGTCGCCACCAGCTTGGCGGCGTCGGTCGCAGAGCGGGAATCTGGCGATCAGGGCAAGCTGTTGTTCCTAGATTGCGATGTCGAGGAGCCAAACGCCGCCCTTTTCCTCAAACCGGAACTGGACAGCCGCCAAGAGGTTGGCATTTTGATCCCGGAGGTGGATCTGGACAAGTGCACCTACTGCGGCCGCTGCGCCGAGGTCTGCGTGTGGCATGCGATCGCCGTGGTTGGCGAGAAGGTGCTGGTGTTCCCGGAGCTGTGCCACGGGTGCGGTAGTTGCACGCTGAACTGCCCAGAGGACGCCATCTACGAAGTGCTGAATGTGATGGGGACGCTAGAGTCGGGGCCTGCCGGGCCGATCGATTTTGCCCATGGCACGATGGATGTAGGACAGGCGATGTCGGTGCCGATCATCAGCCAGTTGAAAAAGAAGCACCTGTCTGCGCAGGATGGGCGTGTGGCGATCCTGGATGCCCAGCCTGGCACCTCCTGTCCGGTGGTGGAGACCATGCGCGACGCCGATTTTGTGCTGATGGTGACCGAGCCAACGCCGTTTGGACTGCACGATCTGCGGCTGGCGGTGCAGGTTGCCCGCGATGAGCTGGGCTTGACGGTGGGCGTTGTGGTCAACCGGGACGGCATTGGCGACGAGGGTGTCGAAGCGTACTGTGCCGAGGAGGAGGTTCCGATCCTGATGCGCATCCCGTTGGACCGCCAGATCGCCGAGGCCATCGCGGAGGGACGGCTGTTGGTGGATGCGATGCCCGAATATCGTGGGGCGTTTCAGGACCTGTATGGGCAGATTGCGCAGTTGGTTGCTGAGCGGAAGGGATCGGGATGATGACCGTATGGTATCAACCGATCGGCATCATTCACAGCCCATTCGAGGGTGTCGAAAAGGTGCCGATCCAGCCAGCTGCCGCGCGCGGGGTACGTGGCACCGTCGAGGTGAAGCCAGAGTTCGTAGCTGGCCTGCAGGACTTGGCTGGTTTTTCGCACATTATCCTGCTTTATCATTTTCACCGCGTCAGGCAGGCCAGGCTGACTGTTGTCCCTTTCATGGACGACGAACCGCGGGGGGTGTTTGCCACTCGTGCACCGAGCCGGCCGAACCCGATCGGCCTGTCGATCGTGAGGCTGTTGGGTATCGAGGGGAATCTGCTGCAAATTGAGAATGTAGACATTGTGGATGGGACGCCTCTGCTGGATATCAAGCCATACGTGCCAGCATTTGATCACAACGACGCCGAGCGTATCGGCTGGCTGGAAGCCACAGGGGACAGGGTCAAGGAGCAAAAGTCGGATGGTCGATTCAAGTAGCGGAGCAGTGTAAAGATGAAACAACTGGTCATTCTAAGCGGCAAAGGCGGCACCGGGAAGACCTCGGTGGCGGCGGCGCTGGCTCACCTGGCATCTCAGGATCTGCCGGTCGTACTGGCTGACGCTGATGTGGATGCTGCCAACCTGGAGTTGGTGCTCGCGCCAACCAAGTTGGAAGAACATGTGTTCATGGGCGGGCAGATAGCGGTCATCGATCCGGACAAGTGCACTTTGTGCGGCACCTGCCATGACGTTTGCCGCTATGATGCTATCGTGCCCGGAGACGACACCTACCGGGTGGATACCCTGGCTTGCGAGGGCTGCGCTTCCTGCGTGTACCAGTGCCCGGAGGAAGCCATCCATAGCGAGGAGCAGCAGGCTGGCCTATGGTTCCGATCCGACACACGCTTTGGGCCGCTGTACCACGCGCACCTTTTTGCTGCGCAGGAGAATTCAGGCAAGTTGGTTACCATGGTCAAGCAGCAGGGCCGCCTGCTGGCTCTTGACCAGGGGCGCGAGCTACTCATCGTGGATGGGCCTCCTGGCATCGGCTGCCCTGTGATATCGGCCAGCGCTGGTGCCGACCTGGCGCTGCTGGTCGTCGAGCCGACGGTGTCGGGCATCCACGATCTGGAGCGTGCGCTGGGCACGGTGACGCACTTTCGGGTGCCGGCGCTGGTATGCATCAACAAGGCCGACCTCAGTCCGGAGCGGACGGCGGAGATTGAAGCCTACTGCGCTGAAGAGGGGATCGAGGTCGTGGGCAGTCTGCCCTTTGACACCATCGTCACTGAGGCAATGGTCCAGGGACAGCCGGTGACCGCCTACCAGCCGGGTGGGGCTATGGCGGGGGCCCTGGGCGCAGCGTGGGCGCGGATACGGGCGCGATTGGAGGAATAGCATGGATCTGCAGTCGATCGAGCTCAAGCATCGGGTGAGTGAGCGTCTGGGCCAGGTTATCGACCCGGAGACAGGCGTTGACGTGATGCGCATGCGCCTCATCGAGGACCTGGAGGTGGAGGGCACGACCGGGCGTGTTCGCTACAAGTTAAGGCCCTCGTCGCCCCTTTGCCCCCTCGCCGTGCACCTCAGCTTGGAGATACGCCGGGCCGTAGCTGAGGTTCCCGGCGTCACGGAGCAGGAGATCGAGGTCGTGGGCTATGTCGGCGCGGAGGATCTGAACGCCCTGCTGGCAGAGGGTACCTAGAGGGTCGTAAGGAGAGTGCATAACGTGTGTCAAGCGACAGTTTATTTGGCCCAAGATGGTCAGGAAAAGGAGCTCATGCGCGACGTGGTCCTTTTGGAACCGGTGGATGAGGGCTTGCGCCTGCAGGCTTTTTTCGAGGAACCGGTGACGGTGCAAGCCCGTGTGGAGCGCATTGACTTTCTCAAGCACACGGTCACCCTGGTGCCCGTGTCGGAAGGAGGGGAGGCCAACGATGGATGATCTTGCGAAAATCAGAGCACTGCTGCCCCACTGGATCGAGCACAATGACGAACACGCCGCAGAGTTCGACCAATGGGCGGAAAGGATTCGCACCACGGGTCAGGAAGAGGTGGCTGAGGAGATCGCCCTGGCTGCGAAGCAATTGGAGTGGGTCAACGAGGCCCTGAGCGCGGCGCTGGAAAAGCTGGGCGAATTGTCCACAGAAGCCAGCACTCGGACGCCGTAACGGATGCACGCGATCTACGGACCGGTACCCTCCTGGCGGTTGGGTCGCTCCTTGGGGATCGATCTGCTACCGGGCAGGGGCAAGACCTGTACTTTTGATTGCGTGTATTGCCAGCTGGGCTGGACAACCTGCTTCGCCCTGGAGCGCCAGGAGTTTGTCGATCTGGAGCACTTGAAGGCCGAGCTGGGTGCCCTGCCGCTGACAGCTGAGGATGTAGACTATGTGACCCTTTCCGGCACAGGCGAGCCGACGCTGGCGGCCAACCTGGGGGAGGCGATCGACCTGGTGAAGAGTTGGCCTGCGCTACAGGGTGTGCCCGTGGCGGTGCTGACCAACTCGACACTGCTGTCCCGACCAGATGTCCGCCGCGAGTTGGCCCATGCCGACCTCGTCGCTGCCAAGCTCGATGCACCAGACGAAGCGCTCTACCGGGCTATCAATCGGCCCATGGTCAGGCTGACGTGGGCGGGCCTGATGGAAGGCATTCGCGCATTTCGCGAAGACTTCCCCGGGAGGCTGGCCTTGCAGATGATGTTCATCCGCGCGAACCGGAAGCGGGTGGCTGAGATGGGCCGCCTGGCTCGTGAGTTGAACCCTGACCACGTACAGCTCAACACACCTCTGCGCTCCAGTCCCACGCCGCCCCTCGACGAGGCCGTGATGCAAGACATCGAGGAGGCCTTTGCCGGGCTGCCAGTGATCAATGTGTACCGTGCACAAATTCCCACAGTGGAGGTGCTGGACAGAACCGAGATGCGCTGGCGGCGCCCGGAGGAGGGCCATCCCAAGTTTGTGGACGAGGAGGTGAAATAACTTGATAACCATCCATGCGGAGCGCTGTAATGGCTGTGGCGCTTGCCTGGAGGTTTGTCCCCACGGCGCCCTTTACTTGATCGAGGGCAAGGCCGTAGTAGATGAGAAGCTGTGCCGCGAGTGTGAGGCCTGTGTGGATGCTTGCCCCACTGAGGCGATTGTGATCAGCGAGCAAGTGGCTGTGTCGACACCTACTCAGGCATTGCCCGCACGCCCAGAACCCCACGTCATTTCCGTCGAGCCCCAACTTGCTCCAGTCGCCTTGCGGACAAAGATGCTGCCCGTGATTGGCGCAGCATTGAGCTGGGCAGGTCGCGAGTTTGTGCCCCGTCTGGCATACTATCTACTCGATGGCCTGGATCGCCAAGCGACCAGGCAAGGAGGTCGTGCTGTTGGGCGAGGTCGTGGTTTGTCAGACAACCGACGGGGCAGCGGGCGCCAGCAGCGCCGTCGCTATCGAGGTGGACGGGGCAGTTCCGGCTGATCATCCTGATTGGTCCCTTTCTCTGGAACCAGGCTCCGCTCTTGCGCGACGTATGCTCCGCGCTTTGACGATGAAGGCATCGCCCTGGTGATGCACACAGTCGTGGTAATCGATCCACCAGGGGGGAGGAGACCGACGATGAAGGACTGGAAGCGCGTCTTCTACGGCTTGCATCCCCATCTGCTGGCCTGGGTATGGTCTGTCCTGCTGATTCTGCAGGTAGTATTGGCATTCTTTGTTCTGCAACAGCCCAGGATCGAGGCACTCATGGTCGCAGGATGGGTACTCTGGACCCTGGGAGTTGTCTTTGCTATTGTGCCCATCTTTGCCCTCCGCACGCGGGGCGAGGTACCGGAGGGCAAGAGCTACATGAAGACCACCGCTCTTGTCGACACCGGGCTTTATGCCGTCGTCCGCCATCCCCAGGGCGGCACGGCTGGCATCCTGTTCAATCTGGCCCTGCCCTTGATAGGGCAGCACTGGCTGCTTATAGTCCTGGCTGCAATGGGGATAGTCCTGATCTATGCTGACACATTCAAAGCCGATGTGGCCTGCACAGAAAAGTTTGGAGAGGGATATGTGCGCTACATGGAGCGCGTGCCGAGAGTCAATTTTGTGACAGGGCTCCTGCGGCTGATCGCGCGCCCGAAGACGGGAGGCGTGGACGGATGATCCAGTCCCTCGCCGACTTTTGTCCCAAGGGTGCGGAGGCCGGGGTAGGTCTGGCGCTGAAACATGACCAGGAACGCTATCTCTTCTTTTTGGCCGGGCCCCGCCACTACTGCCCTCCCGGGGAGCTGTTCTACGCGGGCATCGGGGGGCACCTCGAGCCGGGCGAGACCTGGCTGGAATGTGCCCATCGCGAGACATTGGAGGAGGTTGGCACGGATGTCGAGATTCTGCCCGCGGTCGAGACCTGGTATATTCCCCAGAAAGGCCCAGCCCGGCAGGTGGAACTATGCGACCGCCCCCGCCCCTGGGTTCTCTACGAGATGATCCATCCGCCAGGCACGCCACGCGCCGGCGAGTTGTACCGGATCGTGGTGTACCAGGCGAGGCTGGTTGGTCCGCCAGAGAAGCTGCTCGAGGATGAGGTCCTGGCGGTCATTGCACTGACCCGGCAGCAGGTTGTTCGTGGCCTGGAGCGCAAGCCGACGCTGTCCGAGGTGCTTGAGGAAGGGGCGCGGATCGTGACCACTACCGGACCACTTGATGAGCAGATCCGTCTCTATCCCCTCGGCACCGGGCGGGCATTGGCTCATGTGTGGCGCCATCTCCAGGGGCTTGCGCAGAGCGGC
>JASFLR010000107.1:0-7911 GCA_050117995.1 Anaerolineae bacterium | reverse complement strand
GTATCTATGGTGGAACCGATGGAGTTAGCGTCGCAAGTGTGGAAATAGGACAACGGTTGGGTGAGTCCCTCTTGAACTTGAAGCCTTGCATCCTGGCCTTTGGAGTCAATCTCTGCCCTTCCATCCCCTTCAATCCTTGGTTGTCCAATTGCCCCGCCGGCCTTCTTGTAGTATAATTGCTGCCGCCACCGATCGTCAATGCGGACGATCCTTGACCTCTAGCAACGACGCAAAAGGGGGATGATATGGATCTCAAATTAACAGAAGAACACAGGATGATCTTGGACATGGCGCGCGATTTTGCCCAGAAGGAGATTGCGCCGATCGCCGCCAGGTTGGACGAGGAAGCGCTCTTTCCCCACGAGACAGTGAGAAAGATGGGGGAGTTGGGTTTCATGGGCATCGCCGTCCCCGAGGAATATGGCGGTGTTGGCATGGACACCCTGGCCTACGTGCTGGCCCTGATCGAGATCTCCAAGGCCTGCGCCTCCCATGGGGCGATCATGTCGGTGAACAACTCGCTGGTCTGCTATGGGTTGTTGCGCTACGGCACTGAGGAGCAAAAGGAGGCGTTTCTGGTGCCGCTGGCGAGCGGCGAAAAGCTGGGCGCCTACTCTCTGACTGAGCCTCAGGCCGGGTCGGATCCTGCCGAGATGCATTGCTCTGCAGTCTATGACGCCGAGGCAGACGAGTACGTCATCAACGGTGTGAAGGCCTGGGTGACCAGCGGCCCCGTCGCCGATTATATCACCCTCTTTGCCATCACAGACAAGAGCCAGGGCTATCACGGCATCTCGGCCTTTATTGTGGACACTACCCTGCCGGGCTTTTCCCCGGGCAAAGTGGAACCTAAACTGGGTATCCGGGCGTCTCATACTTCAGAGCTGATCTTTGAGGACTATCGACTGCCGGCGTTTCACCGGCTGGGCAAGGAGGGCGAAGGGTTCAAGGTTGCCCTGTCGATCCTCGATGCGGGTAGGATCGGCATCGCGGCCCAATCGGTGGGCATCGCTGAGGCTGCATACGAGGCGGCCCTGGAATATGCCAAGGAACGGGTGCAGTTTGGCAAGACCATTGCCAGCTTCCAGGCCATCCAGTGGATGCTGGCTGACATGAAGACGCGCATCGAGGCTGCCCGCTTGCTTACCTACCAGGCTGCTTTGGCCAAGGACGAGGCCAAGGTCTCTGGCGCTCGGTACTCGTTGGAGGCGTCGATGGCTAAACTGTATGCCTCCGAGACAGCAATGTGGGTGGCAACAAAAGCAGTGCAGATCTTTGGGGGAAATGGCTACAGCAAGGAGTATCCGGTCGAGCGCTACTTCCGCGATGCCAAGATCACCGAGATATACGAGGGGACCAATGAGATCCAGCGCTTGGTCATCTCGCGAAGTATCCTTGCTTAGGGTAGGCAGTCCCGGCAGATATGGTTTCAGGCAGCGGCTTGAGGGAATAGGGTAAGTGCTCGATCTGGGCATCGTAATCGTAAACTACAACGTCCGCGACTTGCTGCGCGACTGTCTGGCCTCGGTCTATGACAGCCGTGGCAGCTTTGCATTTGGCGTGTGTGTGGTGGACAATGCGTCTGGCGATGGGAGCGCCGACATGGTCGCTGCCGAGTTCCCCCAAGTGCGCCTCATTCGTGCCGAGAATCGCGGCTATGCGGCGGGCAACAACCTCGGTCTGAAAGCGTTCGGATTCGGGCCCGAGGGCCCTGAGGATGACACAGCTACATCTGATCGGCTCGAGTCAGCAACGCCGCGGTGCGCGTTGCTGCTGAATCCTGACACGATCCTTCCGCCATCGGCGTTGGCAGACATGTTGCGTTTCATGGAGGACCATCCTGAGGCTGGGGTGGCGGGCCCTCGCCTGGTGCGCTCCGATGGCAGTCTGGACCGGGCATGCCGCCGCAGCTTTCCCACTCCAGAGGTCGCAGCCTATCGGTTCTCGGGGCTGGGCCGTCTCTTCCCCAACAGCCCGCGGTTTGGCCGCTACAATCTGACCCATCTCTCCCCCGATCTGACCACAGAGGTGGATTCCGTGGTTGGGGCTTTTATGCTCATCAGGGGGCAGGCTCTGTCGGAGGCGGGGCTGCTTGATGAGCAGTTCTTCATGTACGCGGAAGACTTGGATCTGTGCTACCGGATCAAGCAGCGCGGCTGGCAGGTGTGGTACAATTCGGCCGTCACCGTCTTGCACTACAAGGGCCAGTCGAGCCGCCAGCGCAGTCACGTCGCCAATATTCACTTCTATCGCACCATGCGCCTCTTTCACGACAAGCACTTTAAGGATCAGAGCCCGTTACTGGTGAATTGGTTGATCTATGCCGGTGTGGGCCTTATGGGCGGATGGGCCCTATTGCGGGACCGGATTCGCCCCGAGCAGGAGCGTGGTGTGGCGTCGGCTCTTCCGGTTAGCGGGGAGTAAGTCCAGGATATGAACCGCAAATCCGACCTTGTCTTTGCCATCGCGTTGTGGATCAACGATCTGATCCTGGTAGCGTTATCATTCTATCTGGCGTACCAGCTGCGCCAGGTAATCGCTATTCCGCCGCCAGTGGCGATCGCTCCCTTCACTGACTATGTGGGAATGATGGCCATACAGGTCATCATCATGCCTATACTCTACTTCTTCTCACGGCTATATGATGTCAAGCGCTCCATGCCCCGCCTGGACGAGTTCTATCGCATCTTTGCCGCGACGTCCATCGGAACCGTGGTCACAATTGCCTTTACCACCTTCCTGTTCAAGAATACTGCCCTCGAGCTTGACTTTCCCCGGGTGATGGTGATCTATGCTTGGGTGCTCACCGTCCTGCTGGTGACGGCTGGTCGCTCTGTGCTGGTCCTGGTGCGCAACTGGCTGCGCAGGCGCGGGCTGTGGAATGACCGGCTGCTCATTGTAGGCACCGGCGATGTCGGGCGCATGATCCTGCAAAAGATCCGCCAGATGCCGCGCCTGGGCTACGAGGTGGTTGGTTTCATCGACGGCGACGATCCGCCCGTGGACGAGATCATGGGCGTGCCTGTGCTCGGCGGCATCGACGACATTCCAGAGCTGATCAGGGAGTACGAGATCGAAGAGGTGATCATCGGCCGGCCCGAGCTTGACCACCAGCGGGTATTGGCCATCATCTCCCGCTGCGAGCGAGGCCAGGTGGGTATCAAGATCTTTCCTGACCTGTTCCAGATCATCGCCACCGAGCTCAGCATCGGCGATCTGGGCGGGTTGCCCCTGCTGAATGTGCGCGATGTGGCTCTGCGCGGTTGGCGGCTGACGCTGAAGCGGGCAGTGGACTTGTTGGGCAGCGCGGTAGGCTTGGTCATCTTCTCACCGGCCTTGATGCTCATAGCCGTGGCCATCAAACTCGATTCTCCGGGTCCGGCCTTTTACGCGCAGGAGCGTATGGGCCTCGATGCCAGATCGTTCTGGTGCCTAAAGTTTCGCTCCATGCGGACCGACGCTGAGAGCGACGGGCCTGGCTGGACCGTCGAAGCAGACCCGCGCGTAACTCGCCTGGGCCGGTTCATCCGCCGCTTCTCCATCGACGAGTTGCCGCAGTTGATCAATGTCTTGGTCGGCGATATGAGCCTGGTCGGCCCCCGCCCCGAGCGGCCAGTGTATGTTGAGCAGTTCCGCCGCAGCATCCCTCGCTACATGGATCGTCACCGTGAAAAGGCCGGGATGACCGGCTGGGCCCAGATCAACGGGCTGCGCGGCGACACCTCCATTGCCGAGCGCACCAAGTACGACCTTTGGTACATCGAGAACTGGTCCATCTGGCTCGATTTCAAGATCATCCTGCGCACCATCTTTGGCATCTTTTCCGATCGCCACGCTTACTGAGCACGTCTCTCCCCGCGTGTGCGGGCTTTTCTCCAATTGCAGGGCACTCGCTGTGCGTGCGCTCTCGGGGTTGTACTCGCCTTGCACTTCCCATCCTCTGCTTCTTGACAGCCTGTGTTGTTCATGGTATTATCCAGAGAGTATCCTGTTAGCACTCGAGACCCTAGAGTGCTAATGGGCGGCAAGGATGGGCCAAATCGACCACGAGTTGGCCCGGGATAGGAAAGAGATGGGCGATCTAACACCGAGACAGCAATTGATCCTGGGTTTGGTGATCCGGGAGTACGTCTCAATAGCACAACCAGTTGGCTCCAAGACGATCCAGGGCTATGGACTGGGCGTTAGCTCGGCGACTATTCGCAACGAGATGGTTGTCTTGGAAGAGCGCGGCTATTTGACCCAACCGCATACCTCAGCAGGGCGCGTGCCCACCGACCTGGGCTACCGGTACTTTGTGGAGCGATTGATGCGCGAGTCTCAACTCCCTATGGAGGAGCAGCGCACCATCCGCCACCAGTTCCACCAGGTGGGCGTTGACCTGGAACAGTGGATGCGGCTCGCTGCTTCTGTCCTGGCGAGAACCGCCCAATCGGCCGCAGTGGTCACCAGTCTCAAGACCGATCAATGCCGCTTGAGGCACCTGGAGTTGATTTCGATCCAGGATACACTTGCCATGCTCATCGTTGTGCTGGAGGGGGGCATCGTCCGGCAGCAAATGCTGTCCCTGGAAGAGCCCATGAACCAGGATATGCTAACCCAGATCGCCAACCGTCTCAATGACCTGTGTGTTGGCGGGACCAAGCAAAAGGTGCGGAGTTGCTTCCGAATGGTGGGCGCCCTTGAGCAACGGATCCTCGCGGTTGTGGTCGAGGTCTTGAAGAGTGTGGATGAGCAGGTTGGACTGCACCTCTATCGGGATGGCTTGCTCAATATTCTGCACCAGCCCGAGTTCACCGTGCCCGAAAGCGCGCGCAACGTGGTCCACCTCCTTGAGGATCGCACGCTACTGGAGGGACTTCTGACCGAAATGCTGGAAGTTGGCGGCGTGCAGGTGATTATCGGCGGTGAGGGCCGCTGGAACGAGCTCAGTGAGTGCAGTCTGGTGGTCTCGCCTTACGGTGTCAGTGGCGAGGCGACTGGTGCGCTCGGTGTGATGGGACCGATGCGGATGCCGTACAGCCGCGCCATTTCCACCGTTCGCTATGTGGCTAGCTTGCTGAGCGACCTATTCCGCGACCTATATGGTGGCGTTGAAGAATTCACATCGTCGGAGGAATGGACAAGTGACTGACGAGCAGGAAGTGATAGAGGGCACAGAAGAGACCGGCGAGGTTCTGGCCGGAGCTCCAGTAGAGTCTGCTGCCCCTGAGGTGGTCGAACCGGCGCCCGAGGGCGAAGGCGAAGTCGCGGACGACCTGGAGACCCTTTGCAAGCGATTGGAGGAGGTCCGCGCCAAAGAAGCCGAGTACCTCGATGGCTGGCAGCGAGCCCGGGCTGAACTGTCGAATGCGCGCAAGCGATTCCAGAGAGAGCAGCAGGGGGCCTATGCCAACGCCAAGGCTGACATGCTGGTGCGCCTGTTGCCCATCATCGATGACTTTGAGCGGGCCTTTGCAGATTTCCCCGATGAGCTATTGGATCACACCTGGATCCAGGGGATCAAGCTGGTACAGCAAAAGGCACAGGGGATTCTGAACCAGGAGGGAGTGAAGCCCATCGAGGCCACCGGACAGGAGTTCGATCCTCTCTGGCACCAGGCGGTGACGCACGAGCCTTCGGAGGAGGTACCCGAGGGACGAGTCATTGCCGAGATGCAAAAGGGGTACAGCATGGGTGACCGCGTGCTGCGCCCCAGCATGGTTCGTGTCTCTTCCGGGCCGCCTCCCGAGCCAGAACCGGAAGAGGAACCGGGCCTGGAAGAGCAAGATTCCGGAGCGGAAGAAGGTACAGAGAGCGCAGAGCAAGAATCATAGGACATACCAAAGCACGTAAGGAGACGTTATCATGGCCAAGATTATCGGCATAGATCTGGGTACAACCAATTCGGTGTGCGCCGTTATGGAAGGCGGCGAGCCCACCATTATCTCCAGCGCGGAGGGCGGACGCCTATTCCCCTCTGTGGTGGCAGTCAATCCCAAAACCAACGAGCGGATGGTTGGGCAGGTGGCCCGCCGCCAGGCTATCACCAACCCCGACAATACCATCTTTTCCATCAAGCGTCTGATGGGACGCAAGTACACCGATGCTGAGGTGACCAAGGCACGTGAGATCTTGCCGTACAAGATCACCGCTCAGTCCAATGGTGATGCCTGGGTCGAGATGGGCGGCAAGTCCTATTCTCCGCCCGAGATCTCGGCTATGATCTTGCAGAAGATCAAGCAGGATGCCGAAGCCTATCTGGGCGAGCCGGTCGTAGAGGCCGTCATCACCGTGCCGGCCTACTTTAACGATAGCCAGCGCCAGGCAACCAAGGATGCCGGCAAGATCGCCGGGCTGAAAGTCTTGCGCATCATCAACGAGCCCACGGCCTCCTCCCTGGCGTATGGACTGGGCAAGGGCATCGATCAAAAGATAGCCGTGTACGACCTGGGTGGCGGCACTTTTGATATCAGCATTCTCGACGTGGGCGATGAGGTGTTCGAGGTGTTATCCACCAATGGCGACACCTTTCTGGGCGGCGATGACTTTGATCAGCGCATCATCAACTGGGTCGCCGACGAGTTCCGCAAGGAGCAGGGCATCGATCTGCGCGAGGACCGCATGGCCCTCCAGCGGCTAAAAGAGGCTGCCGAGAAGGCCAAGATCGAGCTGTCCACCACGATGCAGTCCGAGATCAACCTGCCCTTCGTGACGGCTGATGCCAGCGGCCCCAAGCACCTGCAGATGACGCTGACTCGGGCCAAGCTAGAGCAACTCGTAGACGATCTCATCCAAAAGTCCCTGGGTCCCTGCGAGCAGGCGCTCAAGGATGCCAAAGTCACCCAGTCGGAGATTGGCGAGGTCATCTTGGTCGGTGGCATGACCCGTATGCCTGCCATCCAGGAGGCGGTGCGCAAGTTCTTTGGCAAGGAACCGCACAAGGGCGTCAACCCCGACGAGGTTGTGGCTCTTGGCGCGGCCATCCAGGCCGGTGTGCTCAGCGGCGAGGTCAAGGATGTGCTCTTGCTCGACGTGACGCCGCTGACGCTGAGCATCGAGACCCTGGGGAGTGTGGCGACTGCTCTCATCGAGCGCAACACCACCATCCCCACCAAAAAGAGCCAGATCTTCTCCACTGCTGCTGATGGGCAGAGCCAGGTAGAGATCCACGTCCTCCAGGGCGAGCGCCCCATGGCCAAGGACAACAAGACTCTGGGCCGTTTTATCCTCGACGGTCTGCCCCCCGCACCGCGGGGCATTCCCCAGATCGAGGTGACCTTTGATATCGACGCCGATGGCATCTTGCACGTCTCGGCTCAGGATAAGGCGACCGGCCGGGCCCAGTCGATCACCATCACCGCCTCCAGCGGGCTGTCCAAGGATGAAGTGGATCGCATGGTGCAGGATGCCGAGCGCCATCGCCAGGAGGATGAGAGTCGGAAGGAAGAAGTCGAGTCCCGTAACAATGCCGACTCGCTCGTCTACCAGGCCGAGAAACTGCTGAATGAGCAGGGCGAGCAGATACCCGATGATCTCAAGAGCGAAGTGCAGGAGCAGGTTGCAGCCTGCCGCTCAGCCCTTGAGGGACAGGACGTGGCCCAGATCAAGAGAACGATGGAAGAGCTTTCTGGCGCGCTGCAAAAGGTCGGCGCTGCTATGTACCAGCAGCCCGATTCGGCACCGCCAGGCGGCGAAGAACCGCAACAGCCTCCAGATGATGACGAGGACATCGTCGAGGGCGAGTTTAGCGAAGCATAAGAGGTTTCCCTTGCTTGGGGTCCGGTGTCGTTTGGACGGGTTGACCCGCAGGCACCGGACCCTGCATAGAAAGTAGCACAGGCATGAGCGCCAGACGAGATTACTATGAAGTACTGGGTGTGAATCGAGATTCCACCTCGGACGAGATCAAGCGATCCTTCCGCCGCTTGG
>JASFLR010000106.1:0-7947 GCA_050117995.1 Anaerolineae bacterium | reverse complement strand
CCGCTTTGGTGTACGCTACGGGCCCAACGTCGCCGGACCCTTTGGCCTGCTCCAGCCGATGGCGGACGCGGTCAAGGCGATCTTCAAAGAGGAGTTCATTCCCAACCACGCCGACAGACTGCTCTACCTGATGGGACCGGGCATTTCCTACGGTGCGGTGCTGGTCACCTTTGCCGTGATTCCCTTTGGGCCAGAGGTAAGCTTGTTCGGCCACCAGGTGGGCCTGTGGATCGGCGACGTCAACGTCGGGCTGCTCTATCTTTTGGCCATCGCCGGCCTGGGCAGCTATGGTATAGTGCTGGGTGGCTGGTCCTCCAACAACAAGTATTCGCTGCTGGGAGCCCTGAGGGCCGCCGCGCAGATGATCAGCTACGAACTGCCCATGGGATTGGCCCTGGTCAGTGTTGTGCTCGTCGCGGGCAGCCTGAGCTTGCGCCAGATCGTGGATTTTCAGGGCAACTGGCCGCTCATCGTCCTGCAGCCGGTGGGCTTTATCCTGTTCCTCATCGCCATCATCGCCGAGAGCAACCGCTCGCCATTTGATCTGCCCGAAGCGGAGAACGAGTTGGTCTCTGGCTTCATGACCGAGTACGGCGGCATCAAGTTCGCCCTCTATTTCATGGGCGAGTACACCGCCATGGTGGTGAACAGCGCCATCGTCGCCACCATCTTTTTGGGCGGCTGGAAATGGCCCGCCCTCATCTCTGACATTCACCCGCTGCTAGGCGTAGCGCTCTTTTTGGCCAAAGTCTTGTTCGTCATGTTCCTATTTGTTTGGATCCGGTCCAGCACGCCCCGCGTGCGCTACGACAAGTTCATGCGCTTCTGTTGGAAATTCATGGTGCCGCTCGCTCTGGCCAATCTGGCTGTGACAGCGGTTGTGGTGGCCCTGGTAGGCTAAGGCACAACAGGGAGCCAATACAGGGAAAAGGCATGTTACGAGACGCGATCATAGGGTTTTGGTACATCCTGCGGTCTATGGGGCTGACCCTCAAGTACTTTTTCACGAAACCGGTCACCGTCCAGTACCCCAAGGAGCCTGTGGAGCTATATCCCCGCTTCCGGGGGCGGCACGAGTTGCGCCGCTACGAGGACGGACCGTACGAGGGTCTTGAGCGCTGCATAGGCTGTTCTCTATGCGCAGCCTATTGCCCGACCCAATGCATATACGTGCAGGCCGGAGAGAATATCGGCGACACTCAGCGCTCGCCAGGCGAGCGGTACGCCGAGATCTACGAGATCAACCTGCTGCGCTGTATGTTCTGTGGCTACTGTGAGGAGGCGTGCCCCACAGGCGCCATCGTCTTGCGCCGCGAGTTTGCCCTGGCAGACTATAGCCGCGAGAGCCTGATCTATACCCAGGATCGCTTGCTGCAACCGGCCCAGCCGCACGCCATCATCCTGGACGATCAGCAGTAGGAGGACGAACCCGCAATGGAAATGGTGATCTTTTTCATCTTGGCCATCGTCGCCGTAGCTGCAGGCGTGGGCGTAATCGCCCAGCGCAGCGCGGTGCGGAGCGCCCTCTTTTTGCTACTGAACTTTTGTTCGCTGGCCGGCCTCTACCTGCTGCTCAATGCCCAGTTTGTGGCCCTGGTCCAGGTGATCATCTACGCCGGGGCAGTCGTCGTGCTCTTTCTGTTCGTCACCATGCTGCTGGGGCAGGAAAGAGCCGAGGAATCTCCCGACCTGCGCAGGTACCAGTGGATCGCCGGCCTGCTCCTGGGCGTGCTCTTTCTGGCAGGCATCCTCTGGGCGCTCATTCCCATCGGCACAGGCCTGGCTCCGGCCTCGGCAGAGTGGCTCCACGAACTCGTGCGCAGCGACAACGTGCGTGAGATCGGCGCCGCATTGGTCACGGACTTTGCCATCCCCTTCGAGTTGGCTTCTATCGTATTGCTGGTAGCCATCATCGGGGCCGTGGTCCTGGCAAAGAAGAGATTGGAGGGCTAGCACCTACCATGGTTCCACCTTCCTTCTATCTGATTCTTAGTGCAATCCTGTTCGCATTGGGGGCCGCTGGCGTGTTGATCCGGCGTAATGCCCTGGTGATGTTCATGTCAGTTGAGATGATGCTCAACGCCGTCAACCTGACGCTGATAACCTATTCCCGCTTGCTGGACAACATAGAAGGCCAGGTGTTCGTCCTGTTGGTCATGGCCGTCGCGGCAGCTGAGGTGGCGGTGGGTCTTGCTATCGTGGTGGCCTACCATCGCCACAAAGACTCGGCTGACGTGGACGAGATGGACCTGCTCAAGTGGTAGCGGTGCACTTGCCGATGGAGACCTGCTGAGATGCTCGATTACGTCTGGTTAATCCTACTTTTCCCGCTTGCCGGGGTGTTGATCAACGCCCTGCTGGGCCGTTGGCTGGACCGGCGAGTGGTAGCCACTATTGCCAGTTTGGCCGTGGGCGCCTCGTTCGTGGTAGCGCTACTGGTCTTTTTCGCCATGCTGGGCTTGCCGGCAGAGACAGAGGCGGGTGGAAACGGTCGCGAGCGCATTTTGCCCATCTTTAGCTGGATCGTAGCTGGCGAATTCGAGGTCGAGGCTGCCATCCTCCTCGACCAACTCTCCATCCTCATGGCCCTGATGGTCACCGGCGTCAGCACGCTGCTGCACATCTACTCCGCGGCCTACATGCACGGCGAAGAGTACTACAACCGCTACTTTACCTGGCTGAACCTCTTTGTCCTGATGATGCTCATCCTGGTCCTGGGCAACAACTTCCTGGTGATGTACGTGGGCTGGGAGGGAGTGGGCCTCTGCTCATACCTGCTCATCGGCTACTGGTTCGAGAAAAAGTCGGCGGCGGACGCGGGCAAGAAGGCCTTCATCGTCAACCGCGTCGGCGACTTTGGCTTTGCCCTGGGCATCATGCTGATCTTTGCCAACTTTGGCAGCCTCGCCTTCAAGGACGTCTTTCCCGCCGCCAGCACCGTGCTGCCCGGCACTGCGACGGCGATTGCCCTGCTCTTGTTCCTGGGCGCCGCCGGCAAGTCGGCCCAGATCCCGCTCTATGTCTGGTTGCCCGACGCCATGGAGGGTCCCACGCCGGTCAGCGCCCTCATTCACGCCGCGACGATGGTCACCGCTGGCGTCTATATGGTTGCCCGCTGCCACACCATCTTTGAAGCCTCACCCTCGGCCCTGAACTGGGTGATCTGGATCGGCGTGCTCACCGCCTTTTTCGCCGCCACCATGGCCCTGGTGCAGAAGGATTTCAAGCGCATCCTGGCCTATTCCACCATCAGCCAGCTCGGCTACATGTTTGTGGGCATGGGTGCTGGCGCCTACGCCGCGGGCATGTTCCACCTGACTACCCACGCCTTCTTCAAAGCCCTGCTGTTCCTGTGCGCTGGCAGCGTGATGCATGCCCTATCAGGCGAGCTCGACATCTTCAAGATGGGCGGCCTGCGCCGCAAGATGCCCTGGACCTTTGCCACCTTGTTGGTGGGTGTGCTGGCATTATCCGGCGTGCCCCTCCTTGCCGGGTTCTTTAGCAAGGACGAGATCCTGCTCGGCGCCTACGAGAGCGGGGCGCTGGTTCCCTGGATACTGGGCACCCTCACTGCCGCACTGACCGCATTTTACGCCTTCCGCCTGTTGTTCGTCGCCTTCTATGGCAAGCCGCGCATGGACAAGAGGACCCAGCGGCAGCTACACGAATCACCGCCCGTCATGCTCGTGCCCATGGTGATCCTGGCTGTCCTGGCCGTGTTGGGCGGGTACATCGGCTTGCCCCGCTTTGTTGGGCTGGGCAATGCCATCGATGAATTCCTGCACCCCATCTTTGCCGGTTCTCTGCACGCCGTACCAGCGGCTGATCATACGGCGTTGGAGATCACATTGATGGCCGTCTCGACACTAGCCGTCGCCGCCGGCTTTGTGGCCGCCTACTGGATCTACGTCCGCAATTGGGGGCTGGGCGAGCGCATGACCAGAAGTGCCCAGTGGCTCTACGACATCGTCTACAACAAGTACTACGTCGACGAGGCCTACACCGAAGTCATCGTTAAGCCACTGCGCACGCTGGGAGATTTCATGACCGAGGCAGTCGAGGAGCAGGGCATTGACCGCGCAGTCAACGGTCTGGCCCGGCTCGTTGGCCTTACCGGCGAGGGACTGCGCCGCCTGCAGACCGGCCTGGTACGCAACTATGGCCTCGCCATGTTCATCGGTATCGTCGCCGTGATGATCTATTTCGTCATCCGCAGCATCTGGGCACTCTAGGAGGATTGCTGTGGAACTGACCTGTCAACAGAGGAGCTAACGGGATGAACCAGCTTGGCTTCCCGCTTCTATCCGTGATCATCTTTTTGCCACTGTTCGGGGCATTGGTGGCCCTGCTCCTGGGCAAGAACCGCACCGCGCTCAAGGTCTGGGCCCTAGCTGTAGCCGTTATCGACCTCGCCCTGGCCTGCGTCCTCTTGGGCTTCTTTGACTATGGAGAGGCGGGCTTTCAATTCGTAGACCGGTTCGTCTGGATCGAGCCGCTGGGCATCAGCTACAACGTCGGCGTGGACGGCATCAGCTTGTGGATGCTGCTGCTGGCTACCCTGATGGGCCCGGTAGCTGTCCTTGCCTCCTGGAAATTCCTGGACGGGCGGCCCGGCGTACAGGCCCGGCTCTACTTTTTCCTCCTGCTTATGCTGGAGACGGGCGTCCTGGGGGTGTTCGCTGCCATCGATCTGGTGCTGTTCTTCATCTTCTGGGAAGCGATGCTGGTCCCGGCCTATTTGCTCATCGGCCGCTATGGCGGCGAGCGCCGGGCATACGCCAGCCTCAAGTTCTTCCTGTATACCATGGCCGGTAGCGCGCTTATGTTGGTGGCCATCATCGCCCTGGCTGCCCTGCACTATCAGGACGTGGGCGCCTGGAGCTTTGACCTGCAGACCCTCTACGGCATGCCCCTCACCTGGGCAGCGCAGGTCTGGCTCTTTGTGGCCTTTATGCTCGCTTTTGCCGTCAAGGCGCCGGTCTGGCCCCTGCACACCTGGCTGCCCGATGCCTACGTCGAATCGCCCACGCCGGTGACCATCCTCCTGGCCGCCGTCCTCTCCAAGATGGGCATCTATGGCCTGATCCGCTTCTGCCTGCCCCTCTTCCCCGACGCGGTGGCAGCGGCCCGTCCCTGGATCTGGCTGTTAGCCATCATCGGCATCCTCTACGGCTCGCTGTTGGCCCTGGTGCAGCGTGACATGAAGCGGCTGATCGCCTATTCGAGCCTGGCCCACATGGGCATGATCGTTGCCGGGGTCCTGGCTGCCAATCAGCAAGGAGTCCAGGGGGCCATTGTCCAGTCTGTGTCCCACGGGCTGACTGTGACTGCCCTGTTCCTCTTTGTGGCCTTTCTCGAAGCGCGGCGGGGCACGCGCCAGTTGGACGAGTTCGGCGGGCTATGGAAGAGTATCCCCATCCTGGGCACCCTGCTGCTGACCGTCATCTTTGCCTCCATCGGCTTGCCAGGGCTGAGCGGTTTTCCCGGCGAGTTCACCATGCTGGTGGGCATCTTCCAGGAGAGCGCGGTAGCCGCCGCCTTTGCCACACTAGGCATCGTGCTGGGAGCGTGGTACATGCTCGATCTCTTCCGCAAGGCTTTCGCCGGCTCCCTGGTACGCGCCGAGAATCGCACCATGGCCGACTTGGGCCGCCGCGAAGCGGTGGTGCTGTTGCCCTTGGTGCTGCTGATGTTCGTGGTGGGCATCCTGCCCAACCTAGTCCTGCGGCCTACCGCCGCCTCCGTAAATGAGCTATTGACCCGCGCCGAAGACCGGCGCGTGGTCCTAATCGATGAATCAGGCGCACAGGCCTGGGCCGGCACCATCCAGCTGGATGGCCCGTCCGGCGGATCGCAATAGAGGAATCGGCATGGAGATCTCGATCCCCACGTTTAATTTCATCGCCATCGCCCCAGAGATTGTGGTGCTCGTCACCGCCCTGCTGGTGATGGTAGTAGACCTCTTTCTTGCCAGGGAGCAAAAGCACCGGTTGGCCTGGCTGAGCCTGGTCGGCGTGCTGGCTGCCGGAGCCCTGTCCTACGCTATCTGGAACCGCAGCGACTCACAGCTTCAGGATATGCTGGTGGCCGACAACTATGCCCTGTTCCTCCACCTGGTGATCCTGATCGCTGCAGCGCTGGCCATCCTCTTCTCCGTCGACTATGCCGACCGCACTGGACTGGCCCAGGGTGAGTACTACACCCTGCTGCTCTTGTCCGCGACCGGCATGATGCTGATGGTTTCTGCAGTCAACCTCATGACCATCTTTCTGGGCGTGGAGATACTCTCCCTGGCCCTCTATGTACTGGTCGGCCTGAACCGGGCCGAGCAGCGATCGGCCGAGGGAGCGCTCAAGTACCTGCTCCTGGGCGCCTTTGCCAGCGGGTTCCTGCTCTACGGCATGGCCCTATTCTACGGACAGGCCGGGACCACGTCCCTGGCTGCCCTGCGCGACTATGCCCTATCCTTGGGTGGAGAGTTCCCGCCCCTGCTACTAGTGGGCCTCGGCCTGATGATCATCGGCTTTGGCTTCAAGGTAGCGCTGGTCCCCTTTCACATGTGGACCCCCGATGCCTACGAGGGCGCGCCCACCTCAGTGACAGCCTTTATGAGCGTGGGGGCCAAGACCGCGGGCTTTGCTGCCCTGGGCCGCGTCGCCCTGTATGCGCTGGGGGACCTGCACGGTGATTGGGTATGGCTGCTCGCCGCACTGTCCGCGCTGACCATGACCGTGGGCAACCTGGCTGCCCTGCGCCAGACCAGTGTCAAGCGGATGCTGGCCTACTCCAGCATTGCCCACGCGGGCTATATCTCCGTCGGGCTGGCAGCGGGGAACCAGTTGGGCACCAGTGCCCTGCTCTTCTACCTCTTTGCCTACACCTTCATGAACGTTGGGGCCTTTGCCATCCTCATCGCTGCCGGACGGCTGGAGGGATCGGCACGGTACGGCGAAACCCTCGGCGGGCTGACCGGCCTATACCGCCGCAAGCCGGGCCTGGCCGTGGCCATGGCCTTCTTCATGCTATCGCTGGCCGGCGTGCCGCCCTTGGCCGGTTTCCTTGCCAAGCTCTACGTCTTTGGCGCCGCCGTGGAGGCAGGCCTGGTCTGGTTGGCCGTCATTGGCGTGATCAACAGCGTCATCTCAGCCTATTACTACCTGCGCGTCGTGGCCGTCATGTTCCTGCAAGAGCGCGAGGGAGCCGTCGATACCGCGGCTACGGTATGCCCTGCGGTCCAGGTCGGCCTTGGTATAGCAGCCGCGGCGATCGTCATCCTCGGGCTCTGGCCTGCGCCCATCCTGGATCTGGCCCGCCAGGCTGCAGTGGCCTTTTTCGGGGGCTAGGTCCACCTGACAGCTTGGCCCGGACCACAGTCCTTTCAGCTCAGCGCGGAGAGCAGCCCTTTTAGCTCGACGCAGACAACAGCCCTTTTGGCTCGGCGCGGACAACAGCCCTTTTAGCTCGGCGCGGACTACAGTCCGCGCCAGCCACCTAAAGCCAGCATACCGCATCGCACCAAAATGAAAAGAGGGCAGGGTCTGGCGACTCTGCCCTCTCTGCATCTCCCTTTCGTTTCTACGGCACGTCTAGCGTTGCCCCGCTCGTCTGGTTGGCGCCGGCGGTATAGGTCCAGCCCGACATGCTCACGTCGGTGACCGTTGACTCGTAGGTACCGCTCGCCTTGACGCGTAGCTGGAAGGTCACCGTGCCGTCGTCGCCCGTCATCCCCGTCTGGGAAACGACAGGTCCCTTGGGCGGCACCGTCTCCAATGAAACCACCGCCCCGGACACCGGGTTGCCGTGCTGGTCCTGAACAGCGACGGCAGTGTACACGAAGGTGTTGCTGCTCTTGGTCCCCTTGCTATCAGCCCACATCTCCACCGACTCCACGTGCATCTTGCCCAGGGTATCAAAGTAGTGCAGTATCCCCTGGTGTATCGCTTGCGC
>JASFLR010000105.1:0-8005 GCA_050117995.1 Anaerolineae bacterium | reverse complement strand
CGCCATGGCCATGTGCCTCAGCAGTTGACCAACATATGCCCATGCACCCACCACGACCGCCCTGTACGGACTGAGATCGTACGACGCACGACGACCTTCATATCCGCGTTTCCCGACACTTTGCCGAAAGCTTCGGCCACTGGTGCGGGTAGCACCGGTCCAGGCTGCGTAATCTATGGGAATCTTGCTCACTATGTTAAGTCTCCGCCATTGTCGGATTTGTGTTCTGAGCCACTGGATCTGCTTCTGCTGATACCCCGCATGGTCTTTTGCTCCATTGGGAACTCGACCGGACCGGGCGCGCGCCCGATCCGGAATGGAGTTGACCTCCGTGCCTGGTCAGTCCAGTGTATCTCCAAGCGCATGAATACTCCCCAAGGCACCTCGGCGCTTTCCCCTCCCCTGGAACTGGGGGAGGGGAAAGCCGGGGGGGTAGTGTCGTTGTTCGGTGGGGAGTTGCTAAAGGGGATTCAAACATCTTAATGCAGGCTCTCCATCCCCCAATCATCGGTGTCCAGCTCAGCCAACTCGCCGGTGACCGTAAAGACCACCCGCTCGCAGATGTTGATCACCCGGTCGGCGGTGCGTTCCAGGTTGTGCGCCACCCACAGAAGGTAGTTGGCCTGTTCGATGACGTGGGGATCCTCCATGATATAGGACAGCAGCTCGCGATAGACCTGATTGTACAGCTTGTCGATCTCATCATCCCGACGAGCAATGGCCCGAGCGAGTTCGACGTCTCGCTGGACAAATGCTTCCAGTGCCTGGTGAAGCATGTCTCTCGCCTTTTCGGCCATAATCGGCAGGTCGATGAGCGGTTTGACCAGCGGTTGCTCGCCGATCAGCAAGTTTATGCGTGCGTTGCCCTTGGCATAGTCGCCTATCCGCTCAAGCTCGGTGACGATCTCCAGAATAGCCGCCAGCAGGCGCATGTCGCCGGCCATGGGCTGCTGCGTGGCGATGAGAGTCAGTACATCTTGCTCCATCGCGAATCGCCGCTCATTGACGTCTCTATCGGCGGCGATCAGCCGCCGCGACGCCTCAAAGTCGCGCTGCTTGAGTTGCTGCACTGCCTTGATAAGCGCCTCCTCAACCATGCTGCCCAGGGCCAATACCTCGTCCTGGAGACGCTGCAGTTCTCGATCAAAGCTCTGTCTTGTCATTCGTTTCTCCTAAACGATCATGGACTCATCGTGTGCAAGTTCGGTTTCAGGCATCGCCCGTCCGCGCAGCGGGGTCAGCGTGCCCATCGTGCCGGTTATGAAATAGCTGACCCAGTCACAGATCCCCGCAACGCGCTCGGCCGCACGTTTCAGGTTGTAGGCCGCACGTGAGAGGTAGATGGCTTGGTTGGCAATGCGCGGGTTGCTCTTCATCACCTCCAGCAGTTCCCCATAAGCTTGCCCGTACAGGGCATTCACTCCTTGGCTCTCGAGCAGTGCCACCTCTACCAGAGCCAGATCCCCCAGCAGGAAAGCCTCCACCACCTGGTTCATCGGCGATTGTACCTTGGAGGCCATCCGCTGAATGCTGGCTAGCGGCCTGCGCAACTGGTGATCCGCAACCAGGTAGTTCACTCTGGCCACCCGGCTGGCGTGGTCCGCAATGTGCTCCAGCTCAGCGGCGATCTCGACCATGGCCACCAGCTGCCGCAACTCCTCATCCCGGGGGCGCCGCGTGGCGATCAGACTCAGGCAACCCATCTCGATGGCCAGGCGTTTCTTGTGGACCAGCCTTGTTTCCTCACCCAGTCGCTCCAGCGTATCCAAGCTGTTTTGCTTGAGGAGATCTACCGCCCCGATCAGGAGTTCTTCGACCAGGCTGCCCTGGGACACCAATTCATCTTGTAGTTGCTGCTGTCTTTCACGGATCGGCTGAGCCATTGCCCCAACTCCCTTCAGCGCATCGGCCGTCTCTCTCAAGGACGATGTAGCAGTCTGTTGTCCTCATCATGCGGCAGGACAGGATCGCGAGACAGGCCCCGAGGACAGGAGCGATCAGGTAGATCCACAACTGCCCCATGTTGCCAGATACCAGAGCTGGCGCCAGAGAGCGCGCCGGGTTCATGGAAGCGCCCGTGATCAGTCCGGCAAAGATCCCCGCCAGAGCAACCATCCCTCCCACAGCCACACCTGCCATCAATCCCCGCTCCTTGGCGCCAACGGCCACGTGGATGATGACGAACATGAGAAGAAAGGTCAATACAACCTCCAGGATAAAGGCCTTGGCGACGGCCACCGCCGGCAAGGTCGCTCCCAGCGTAGGGTGCTCCGGATAGAGGGCTTTCCAGAGCAAACTGACCGCCATCGCCCCAGCCAACTGGCTCAGCGCATACAGACCTAACTCGCGCAAGGGCAAGCGCCTGGCGAGCCAGAAGCCAGCGGAAACCGCCGGATTCAGATGCGCGCCCGATACGTCACCGACGGCATAGATCATGGTCATGACGATCAGGCCAAGGGTCAAGGCGATACCAGTGTGGCCGATCACGCCTCCGCTGACGTCGTTCACAATGATGGCGCCGGTGCCGGCAAAGACGAGGGCAAAGGTGCCCAGGAACTCGCCCAGGTAGCGGCTCACAACGCACTCTCAGATGAAATGCCCAGCTCTGCTAGCCAGGCTTCGATGCGCGCCGCGATCTCGTCCCGAGCCTGGCGGAATCTCTGCAAGGTCTCCGCTTCCGATCCGATAAAGGCTGCCGGATCGTCGACCGGCCAGTGAATTCGCTCACTCACGCCCAGAAAGGTCTTGGGACAATGCTCTTCGGCATGCGCGCAGACCGTAATCAGGTAGCCAAAGTGAACCTTACCCAGGTACTCGATGACGTCTTTGGCGCGCTGCTCGCTGAGGTCATAGCCAATCTCTTGCATGACCCGCACGGTGAAGGGATTGATACCCTTTGGCTCGAGGCCAGCGCTGTGCACCTCAAAGAGATCCCCGGCGCGTCGCCTGAGAAAGGCTTCAGCCATCTGGCTGCGGGCCGAGTTGCCAGTGCAAAGAAACAGTACTTTGGTCTTCTGCATGAGTAACTTCCTCTACTAGCCGCCAAGCCGACTATTTGGCAAGTGCCATGCCCTGCTATGCGGTTGACTCGTTCCCCCGATTTTGCCCGCCCCCTTCCCCCCTCTGAGAGCTAGGGGGGAAGGGTTTGGGTCAAAGAAGGAGGAGGAAAGACGTAGTTTAGCTGCTTCCATTCGCCAGGAAACCGAGTACCTCCTGGCGAATCTCATCGCGTATCCTGCGGAACACGGCCAGGCGTTCCTCATGGCTGCCAGACGCAGTCGCCGGGTCTCTGTAGCTCATGTGCGCTTTGTTTCCCTTTCCCAGCCAGACCGGGCAGTTCTCGGCGGCGTCATCACACACCGTCACCACGGTGTCCAACTCCATTTCCCGGAATTCATCGGCCGATTTCGAAGGCTGTCCGGCGATGTCGATATTCAGCTCCGCCATGACCTGCACGGCCAGCGGATGCACATAGCCCGCTGGGTTGGTCCCAGCCGAGTAGGCTTTCCACTCGTCGCCCAGGTAGTGGTTCACTAGCCCCTCCGCCATCTGGCTGCGACAGGAGTTGCCGGTGCAGAGAAACAGGACCCGTTTCCTCATATCAATTCATCCTTCGTCCAATTAGCCGAACCGCCCGGTGATATAGTCCTCGGTCCGTTGGTTGTGCGGGTTCGTGAAGATCTCCTTGGTCGGACCATATTCCACCAGGTAACCGGCCCGATCCTCGTCCATCATGAAAAAGGCGGTACGGTCCGAGACCCGGGCAGCTTGCTGCATGTTGTGGGTCACGACGATGATGGTATAGTTCTCGGCTAGCTGGCGCATCAGGTCCTCGATCTTGAGCGTAGCAACCGGGTCCAGGGCTGAGGCAGGCTCGTCCATCAGGATGATCTCGGGCCGCACGGCGATGGTGCGAGCGATGCACAGACGCTGCTGCTGCCCGCCCGACAGGCTGTAGCCGCTCTGGTCGAGCTTGTCCTTCACTTCATCCCACAGGGCTGCCTGCCTCAAAGACTTTTCCACCAGCTCGTCCATGCTGTTCTTGTAGCCGTTGATCCGTGCACCCCAAGCCACGTTTTCATAGATGGTCTTGGGGAAGGGGTTCGGCTTCTGGAAGACCATGCCGATATGACGGCGAACCTGGACCGCGTCCACATCGTCGCCATAGATGTTGTGGCCCTGGAACAGTACCTCGCCTTCGGCCCAGGCCGTCGGCACCAGCTCGTTCATCCGGTTGAAGGCACGAAGCATGGTACTCTTGCCACAGCCGGACGGGCCGATGATGGCCGTGATCTTGCGGGGCTCGATTCGTAGGTTCACCGTCTTGACTGCCCGGAAATCGCCATAGTACACGCTCAGATCGCGCGCCTCGATGGCGTATTTTCCATTTCGGGGTCGGTTGCTCATGTCTGTCATCCCATTCTCCTCTTGCTGAATCGATTACGCAGGAGCACGGCCGTGGCGTTCAGTGTCAGCAGCAGGACCAGCAACACCAGGATGGCCGCCGCCGCGATATTGCGAAACTCGTCCTGGGGCCGGGATGTCCACTGGTAGATCTGGATCGGCAGCGTGGTGAACTTGGAGAACGGGTTGGTGGGATCTACCGTGATAAAGGTCGAAGCGCCTACGACCACTAGAGGGGCTGTCTCGCCGATGGCGCGCGAAACGGCCAGGATCGTGCCGGTCAGAACGCCGGGCATTGCATTGGGCAGGACGTGATGCCAGATGGTCTGCCACCTGGTGGCCCCCAGGCCCATGCCGGCCTGCCTCAGGGAGTTCGGCACCGACTTGATCGCCTCCTGGGAGTTAATGATGATCAGGGGCAGGATCAACAACCCTAGCGTCAGGCCTGCCGACAGGATGGTGCGACCATTGGCCGTGGTGGGGTCCACCAGGCCGAACAGCTTGCCGCTGGTCAGTACCTCCAACATGCGGACAAAGACGGCCAGACCCAGCATGCCATAGATGATCGATGGCACACCGGCCAGGTTGTTGATGTTGGTCTGGATGAGACGGTTGATCCGGTTATCCACCGCGTATTCTTCCAGGTAGATCGCCGCGCCCACGCCCAGCGGGAAGGCGAACAGGATAGTGATCAAAATGGTCCAGAGGGAACCCAGGATCGCCGTGCGCACGCCTGCCCTCTCGGGGTTTGCCGACTGGGGGTTGACGATGAACTTGGGGTTGAGCCAGGACACAAAGCTGACCTCTGCGTCGGGGTACTCGGCGGCTGCTTCAGCCAGGACCTCTGAGCGACCAAAGACCGACTCGAACAACGGCCAAGTCTGCACGATCTCTGGTTCTACAACCCGCTCGACCACCAGACCGTAGACGTCTTCCTTGCTACGATCCTCAAATGGCATCTCGCTTTCGAAACGGCGGAACAACCCCTTGGATACATTGTCCTGCAAAGTGGCCACCAGCGTCTCTTTCGGTAGATCGGCCAGATCCTGATCAAAGACCGACTCAGTGAAAAAGTCCAGCGTACCGCTGTCGGCGCCGGGGATAAAGCGCTCGATCGGCTCGTCGGGCCAACCCGGGTCCACGTCAGACCAGGTCTCTGCGGTGGTAAAGATCTGCCGCAACTGCTCCGTGGTCACTTCCGTCAAAAAGTCGTTCTCCTGGCTGACCACGACAGCCAGCGCATCGGTGCCCACGCGAAACTCGACCGGCTCGCGGTCGGCCTCGTTGCAGAGGTCAACCTCGGCGCGCTTGATGGGCCGGCTGGCGTTGACAATGTCGGTATCTTCCGCTATACAAAAGCGCCGGAAACCGGCCGTGCTACCGATGCTCTCTATATCGACTTCTCCCGGATAGCCTGCTGATTGGAACAGATCTGCCATCCTTGTCGAAAGCGGGTACACGGTCGAACTCCCCGCCGCTAACACCTCACCGGACACACTCTGCGGGCTGATGGCGGGCCAGCTGACCGTTTCGGCGTCAGCCGTCTCGGTTCCCATCGCGTTCATCCAGGTTAGCATGGATGCGTTCAGTGCCTCATCGCCCAGGGGAAAGTAGCCCACGCCCTCGATCTCTTGGTTCACCCGATCCAGGTAGAAGTTGAGATACGCGGCCACTTCGGGCTTTTCCTGCATAATCTCCGCCGTCGAATAGAGAAACAGCGGCCGTGCCAGCCCGTACTCGCCCGAGTCCACTGTCTCGGCCGTGGGCGCCACCCCGTCCACGGTCAGCGGGCGCAGCTCATCGGCGCGGTCCAGGTAGTATGCGTAGCCAAAATAGCCGATGGCATACGGGCTGGAAGCGATCCCTTCGGCCAACTCGACGTCATCTTCACTGGATACGGTGTTGGGCGCCGTGAGCATCAGCTCCTCTTGCACGCCCGTGACCAGGGCTTCGGGCTCGATGCTGTTCTGGGTGGCCACGTAGCCAAACGCGCCATCTATGATGTTGAGCAGCAACGCCGCCAGGACGATGATGCCGATTACGGTCGAGGCCTGGAGTATGACCTGCCAGCCCTTGGCTGCGCGGTGCCGCCTCGGGAGGTTGTCGTGGAAATCTGGGTCTTTTGCCTGGAATATCGATTCCTGTCGGGTGGCCATTACTCGTACACCTCCCGGAATCTGCGCACCACGCGCTGGCTAATGACGTTGAGCAAAAGCGTAATGAGGAACAGCAGCAGGCCGATGGCAAAGATGCTGTTATAGTCGATCGAGTCATAGCTGATGTCGCCGCCGCTGATGCGGACAATGTGGCCCGTCATCGTCTCTGCTGATTGGAAGGGGTTGAAGGTAAAGTTGGGTCCCGCCCCTGCCGCGATGGCGACGATCATCGTTTCGCCGATGGCCCGCGAGATAGACACGATAAAGGCTGCGGTGATGCCCGAAAGGGCGGCGGGCACGACCACCTTGATGGCCGTTTCCCACTTGGTTGCACCCATGGCGTAGGCTGCCTCGCGCAGCGAGCGGGGTACCGCGCTCAGGGCATCCTCGCTCATGGAACTCACCAATGGCAGGATCAGGATGCCGATGACGATACCGGCCGAAGCCGTGTTGTATATCTGCACCGTCTCCATGCCAAAGATCTTGCGCAGGAGCTGGGTCATGAAGGTGAGCGCAAAGTAGCCATAGACCACCGTCGGGATGCCCGATAGAATCTCCAGTACCGGCTTGAGGATACCACGGGCGCGCGGCGACGCGTACTCGCTGAGGTAGATGGCCGCACAAAGGCCCAGAGGTAGGGCTACGACCATGGCAATGAGGCTGGTCATCAGCGTTGCCGTGACCAAAGGCCAGATACCGAACTGGCCGATCTGGGGATTCCAGTTGGTCCCGGTGAAGAACTCGACCAGAGACACCCTGTTTGAGACAAAGATGTCGGTTCCGGCCTTGTGGCCTACAGCCTCTGTGCCATCGATGGCACGCTCGACGGTGACGACGGTGCCGTCGACAGCGACGATCTCCATCACTTCCTCGCTGAGGCGGATTCTGTCTCCGACCGCCAGCGTCTTGCCGGTGTCAGGCACTGCCAGGGAAGTGGTCACCGCGCTGACGGCTTGGACCGTCTGCTTGTTGGCGTCCTCCCAAAGCTCCTGGGTGAAAAAGTTCAGTGACTCCCTGGTCAACCCGAACACGATCCCGATGGTGGTCAGGATCGATATCGCGCCGCACAGGAACAGGATGCTCTGGATGATGGCTTCTCGCACCCGCGGGCGCTTGCGCAGCGCCAGCCGGATATCGGAATCTGCGGTTGAGGTTGCAGCGGAGCCTGAACTTGCCACCGTTATCTCCTTTTGCATTCACTTCCTCCACGACGATGCGGCAGGGCATACCTGGAGCACTGCCCTACCGCCTTGAGGTTTTTCGCCTGGGGCAGGGAGCGGATCTCCCCGCCCCAGGCTGTGGAAAATGGAACCAAACTGCTATTGGCCCATGGCGTCGAGCCAGGCTTGCTTGGCAGATTCGAGTGCCTCAGGGTTGGCCGGGAAGTAACCGACGTCGCCGATCTCCTCGTTCACGTAGCTCAGGTAGAAGTTGATAAAGGATGC
>JASFLR010000104.1:0-8036 GCA_050117995.1 Anaerolineae bacterium | reverse complement strand
TGATCCAATAGATTCCGGAACGTTCTGAAGAGGCAGGAGATCTGTTGCAAAATGCAGAAGCTCATTACAGGCTGAGGGTTACCTTCAGCCCGGGAGGTGAGAGATGGAAAGCCGACGAGCCTCCGCAAAGCGGCCAAGTGCGGGGTCCGGACTGGATCTGGCAGTGCTTGTCGTCCTCTTTGTGGCTTCGCTGGGCGTGCGCTGGCAATACGCCCGGGCGGTCGTCCTTCCTCCCTCCGACGCTTCTGCCTTCTACCTGACCACGGCAGCCAATGCTGTCGAGGGTCGCGGCCTGGAGGTCGATGTCCTGTGGAGCTACCAGGTGCTTTTCCCTAATGTGACCCATCCCAGCCACGATCATTGGATGCCTTTGACCACAGGGCTGATCGCCGTTGCTTTTGCCATTCAACGAGCTGTGACAGGTTTTCTGGAACCTATGCTGCAGACAGGGCAGATGCCTGGGCTCATCGTAGGGTCGCTTCTCGCTCCGCTCACTTACTTGTTTGGACTCCGCGTCCTTCCGCAGGGGCGAAGCAACCGTTGGGTTTCGCTGGGTGCTGCATTGCTGGTCGTGGTCAATGCGACCTTGAGCTACCAGTCCGCCAGCGCTGACAGCAGCGCTATCTATGCATTGGTGGCATTCGGCGCTCTGGCAGTTGCTGTGCGCAGGCCCGGTGAACAGGGAGGGTATCTCGGCGCCGGATTGCTTGTCGCCTTGGCCTACCTTACCAGAGCAGATGCTCTGTTGCTATTGGTGGCCATTCCCCTGGCTTGGTGGTTGCTGCCGCTCCCTGCACGCAGGGCGGTTGAGATTCCAGATACCCCGGCTGCTCGTCTGGCGTGGGAACGGTGGCCACGGCAGCAGAGAACTGAGGAGGATGAACCAAGGCCGCTTGGTCCTGGACTACGCCATGTGGTGGACCTGCTTGTGGCTTTTGCCCTTGTCGTCACTCCATGGCTAGTGCGCAATTACCTGGCCTTTGGCACGCCCTTGCCTAGTTCCATTCTGAACCAGGCTTGGCTTTGGGACTATGTCGATACTTTCAACTACCTCTCCCATCCTACGCTGAATACTTGGTTGGCGCAACCGTGGTCGGTGATCCTCGATCAGCGGGTCCAAGCCCTTGCGAACAACGCCAGAGTGTTGCTACTGGGCACCTTTCCGTGGGGCGTGCTGGCCCTGCCCGGGATGTGGCTGCTCAGGCGCGAATCTTCGTTCTTCCCATCGGTTGTGTATGGAGTGCTGCTCTTTTTCGTTGTGTCTCTGATCTTTCCAGTCTCTGCGATGTTCGGTACGTTCTACCACTCGTTTGGGGCGGTGATCCCCTTTCTGGTACTGGCAGCCATGTACGCTGTTGAGCGGGGGACTCGCCTGCTAAGGAGGCGTGGTAGGCTTGCTAGATTTGCTTTCATTTCCGTGGGAATCGCTCTCTTGGCGCTGAGCGGCTGGCAGGTCTTGCAAAGCCTGTCGGCAGTTGGTGAGCGCCACTCCGCCCAGAAGGTCCAATTCGAGGCGGCAGCGGATTGGCTGGCGCAGAATGCCAAGTCGGGAGACGTGGTCATGACCACGCAGCCCTATACGCTCAGCTATGTTAGCAGACATCCTGCAATCGTCCTGCCAGGAAATGAGCCGCCTGATGCCGCCTGGCAGGCGGCGCAACGCTACAACGCCCGTTTCCTGATTGTCACGCAGCAGTTCGGCCTCTATCCCGAAGTCCTGGAGGCGCAGCCCGACCCTCGTTTTCAGCTGCTGGCGGAGATTGAGAGTAATAAGATCTTTGATATCGGAGGGGATGCGCCTTGAGGACTGGCGATTCTCCCTCCCGCTGGATCCCATGGGCGCTGGTGGGCCTGGCACTGGGGTTCCGGCTGCTGACGGCCTGGCCCCTGAAGCAGCCGGGCTACACCGATGCATACTATTATGCAGTCGGCGCTAAGCAGTTATATTCCGGGCAGGGGTTTGAAGAGCCCTTCATCTGGAACTACCTGGATCCTCCAGAGAGCGTGCCACATCCGGGCTATAGCTATTGGATGCCACTCACTGCCGTTCTGGGCTGGACCGGACTTGAGCTCTTCGGAGACTCGTTCGGCGCAATGCAGATGCCATTTGTGTTGGTTTCAAGTCTGCTGCCGCTGGTGGCCTATTTCCTCACTTGGGATTTGACTCGCAGGCATGGATATGCTGTGCTTGCTGGGCTGCTGGCTGTATTCCCCGGGTTCTATGCCCACTTCCTGGTGCTAACTGATAGCTTTACTCCATTTGCGCTAGCAGGCAGTCTCTGTCTGTGGGCTGCGGGCCGGGGTCTGCGTGATCAGAAGCCACTGTGGTTCGGGGTAGCGGGCCTGGCGGCCGGCCTTGGCCATCTGGCCCGGGCTGACGGGCTGCTACTACTTGGGGTGACCTTGGTAACGTTGGTCGCCCAAGCTTTCCCCTGGACCCGATCCGATGAGGGCAGACGGGTATCTGGCAGAGCCCTGCTAGCTGGTGCTGCGCTGTTGCTTGGCGGATATCTGCTGGTCATGGGACCGTGGCTCGCGCGCAACTGGCTGGTCTTTGGCAATCCGCTACCCGGGGCTGGTATGAAGACGATGTTCCTGACCACGTACGACGACATGTTCGCGTACGGCCGCCCGCTAACCATACAGGGTTACCTGGCGTGGGGATGGAGTGAGATCTTGGCCTCCAAGATCTATGTCCTGTGGGTGAATCTGCAGCGCCTCTGGGTGGAGAACTTACTGGTCTTCCTGCTGCCCTTTTCGGTCTTGGGTCTGTGGACGCTACGCCGGGAGCGCGTTCTGTGGCCCTTCTTCCTCTACCTGCTCCTGCTATTCTTCTCCATGACCTTCCTATTCACCTACCCCGGTATGCGTGGAGGGCTATTCCACTCGGGGGGCGCGCTGTTGCCATTCTTCTTTGCTGCTGCTGGACCGGGGCTGGAGGCTGTGCTTCGTTGGGCGGCGCGACGATTGCGCAGTTGGCACGTGCCTACGGCATGGAGGGTCTTTGCCGGCGGGGCGGTGGGCCTTGCTGTGCTAGTCACGGCACTGGCCCTGGGGCGTGCTGGCGTGTATACTGGCGCTTGGAACGAACGCAACCGGGGCTATCCTGCAATCGCAGGCTGGCTGAGAGAACAAGATGCAGGGGGGGCGGTCGTGATGGTTGGCAATGCGCCGGGGTTCACCTGGCACACGGGCAACGCAGCCATCGCGGTACCCAATGAGCAGCTCGAGACTATCCTCGAGGTAGCCGGACGTTATGGCGCAGAGTACTTGGTCTTGGACAGTGCGCGCCCTCGTACGACAGATAGGCTATATGCTGGAGAGGTGGCGACTCCCGGGTTCATCTTGCGCTATACAGTGACAGGCGAAGATGGTGTGCTGCAGGTGTACGAGATACCAGGCCGCTAGTGGAAATCTGCGCCTTGCACAAAAGCCAGGAACCTTGGCTGGGATGGATCAAGGGCTGAGGACTGGGTGATGACAACTGAGGCTTCTATGCAAAGTGTCAGGCGTTACGCTGGAATCACAATCATCGCAATCGCTGTCCTTGGGGTGACAGGGTATGTGCTCTGGGGAACCAGCCAGGGGCTTGCCGGGTTTCCCCTTGACGATGCCTGGATTCACCAAACCTACGCCCGGAATCTTGCGGAGACGGGGCAGTTGGCTTACTTGCCAGGCCAACCCAGTGCGGGGTCTACCTCACCGGCTTGGACCTTTCTTCTGTCGATCGGGTACTTGTTGAAGGTGGACTTTCGGCTCTGGACCTACCTTCTGGGTGCAATCTGCCTGGCGGCGACTGCCTGGTTGACTTACCGGCTCTACCTGCGGTTGCCGGGCATGCATCGGCACCTTGGCTGGGCTTCCCAACCTGCAGCTGCACTGTTGGCCGGTCTTTTCTGTGCGGTGGAGTGGCACCTGGTTTGGGCTGCAGCTTCAGGGATGGAAACCATCCTTTTCACCGCACTCTCACTGGCACTCGTCGAATACTTCTCCAGCCAGGTAGCCATGCGGCAGTCGGGGGAGGGACCGGCGTCTCTGCAGAAGGAACAGGCCATCGTAAGTTCCGTGGGCATCGGCTTGCTGGGAGGCGTGCTGGTGCTTGCGCGGCCCGAGGGTGCCGTGCTAGCCGGAATTGTGATCGCAGGCCTGGTGATCTTTCCCCGTCCCGCTGATCGCAGTGAGGTGCTCAGCAGGCTGGTTGCGACTGGGCTCTCCTTGGTGGCTCTGGGGGTTGTTTTGGCACCCTACCTCGCGTTCAATCTGCGGGCATCTGGAGAGATCTTTCCCAATACCTTCTATGCCAAGCAAGTAGAGTATCTGGTGAGCTGGCCGCTGACGGTGCGCTTCTGGCGGGTGTTGATCCCTACCCTGGTTGGTGCCCAGGTCCTCCTGGTGCCGGGCGTTTGCTATGCTGCCTACATGCTGATACGTCGCCAACAGTGGCCTGCCTTGCTGCCGCTGGTGTGGTGGCTGGCCCTACTGTCGGTGTATGCTGTGCGGCTTCCCGTGAACTACCACCATGGTCGATATGTCATGCCCACCATTCCATGGCTGATCCTCTATGGCGTCTGGGGGACAACAAACGCACTGCGCCCGCGCTCTCCTGCCCTTGCGGTGCGCGTCATCAGCCGTGGGATGCCCGTGGCGGTTGCGTTGCTTGCAGTCCTCTTCTGGGGGCGTGGTGCGCTTGCATACAGCGATGATGTGGCGTTCATCGAGGGGGAGATGGTTGCCATGGCCCGGTGGTTGGAGGAGAACACGGTGCCTGATACCATCATTGCAGTGCACGACATTGGCGCAGTCGGCTATCTGACCGATCGGCCGCTGCTGGACTTGGCGGGGCTGATCACACCAGAGGTCATCCCCATAATGACTGATGCCGAGAGGCTGGCTGAATGGATGCAGGAGCGTGGCGCTGGTTACGCTGTCTTCTTCCCCGATTTCTCGTCTACCTACCAGCAATTGGATACCATGTTCCAGCAAGTTTACTGCACTGACTTTGCGTGGACTCGGGCTGCCGGCCATGAGAATATGTGCGCCTACCTTGTCGCAGGCGGTGCATCGCCATAGGCGCCTCACCAAGCACCCGCTCGCGGTGTCGTTCCTCGGAAGATCCAGCAGCCTCCGATCCTGTGAGGACTGCCATGCGCTGACCGGTAGTACAGCAGGCTCGCTCAGGAGTTGTTGCCAGACTCATTCTATGGTATACTGGTGCCCGTTGGCAATACTGCTTCGGTGTTCTCTCACCGCACTATCGAGGCTGGACGAAGCAGATGGAGGTACGGACGCATGCAGCCAATCACAGTCATGCTTGTGGATGACCATCCGGTCTTCCGGCAGGGCTTGCGTCGCGTCCTGGAGAGCGAGGACGACCTCGATGTGACTGCCGAAGTGGCTGATGGACTCGAGGCGCTTCGAGTGGCCAAGGAGCTTTCTCCCGACGTGCTCCTTTTGGATATCAACCTTCCCGGTATGAATGGCCTTCAGGTTGCGCGCTCTCTAAAAGACGCGATCGTGGACATCAACATCATCATGCTGACGGCGTACCACGACGACCAGCAGGTGTTTCATGCTATCAGAGCAGGGGCCTCTGCCTACTTTCCCAAAGATGTGAGCCCCCGTCGGCTTATCGAGGCCATCCGATTGGTGCATCAGGGAAGCTATGTGGTCGAAGACCGTGTTCTGGAAAAGCCCCAGGTGGGTGAATGGCTCCTCGCCCAGTTTGAGCAGGTCGAGGGAGCAGAAGCCGATAGCTTGGGGGCGCTTCTTGTACCTCTCTCTCCCCGAGAGATGGAGATTCTACAGCACATTGCCCAGGGCAAGAGCAATAAGGAAATTGCATACGATCTGGGCATCAGCCGCCAGACAGTCAAGAACCACATGACCAGTATCCTGCGCAAGCTAGCTGTGAATGACCGCACTCAGGCAGCCATCTATGCGCTGCGCAGGGGCTGGATCCGGCTTCAGGATATCGGGTAATTGGAGCACACACTGGGCGTAGCAGCGGAACTCTATCTGCTCAGGAGAGGATAGGAACAGATGTCGAGCGACGAATCTGCTCTCTCTGGCGCCGAACGGCTTGGTACTCTGATTCAGGAGAGCCAGAGGGATTACGACCGGATTCAGCAGGATCTCAAGGAGATCGATGTGCTGATTCGGCAGACCACCATCGAGGTGGAAACACTGGCGCAGCGCAATACACACTTTGGCAATCGGGTGCGCCAGATGGAGATGAATCTGGACACGTACCCCAGGGATGATATCAGGGAGATCTACACAGCCGCCCACGAGGCGCAGATGCGCCTGTTCATGATGCGCGGGCAGCTCGAGCAGCTTCAAAACCGGCAAGAGGCGCTGGAGCAGCAGGGACAGCGTCTCCTGCAACTTGTCGAATCAGCCAAGCAAATCGCCCCCGCGGACGTTGTTGATGTCGTCAGTGATGCACCATCTGGTAGCCAGCGCGATATTGTGCGTGTCATAGAGGCTCAGGAGAACGAGCGCAAGAGACTGGCTGCGCAGATGCACGATGGACCAGCGCAGTCGCTCAACAACCTGATCTTGCAGGCCGAGATCTGTGAGCGGCTGTTTGACACCGACCCTGTACAAGCACGCGTGGAACTGGGCAATCTGAAGAATAGTGTCTTGGTGACTTTTCACAGAATCCGGGACTTTATTCTGGCGTTGCGTCCCATGATGCTCGACGACTTGGGACTGGTGCCGACACTGAAACAGTACATCCAGGGATTTGAGGAACAGAGCAAGCTGTCCACGAACTTTGCTGTAATTGGGCGGGAGACCCGCCTGCCGGATCATGCTGAGGTAGCCCTCTTCCGCGCCATCCAGGAGCTGCTAAACAACGTGCACAATCATGCTCATGCCACCCATGTTCAGGTAACCCTCGAATATCGGGAGCAGCAAGTAGTGGCAAGTGTGGAGGACGATGGCAGCGGTTTTGATGCGAGTGAGGTTCAGTCTGTGGCTCAGCAGCGCAGAGGTTTGGGGCTCTCTACGATTCAGGAGAGGACCGAGATGCTGGGCGGCAGGGTCCAGTTTGAGAGCCGCATTGGCCGCGGTACGAAGGTACGTATCGAGATCCCGGTGGTCTAAGCGGCACGGGAAGTACTCCAGAAATCTGGATCTCCTGGACGAATTTCGCAGCCAACCCGTATCCTTTTCGCAACTTGAGCGGTATATGGGATGAGGGAGACCTCATGAGTTGCGTTGAAACGCCTTCATTGACCTGGAAAGCAACAACCTGGTGTGCTTAGTACATACGTACTATTGCCAAAAAAGAAGATCTATGGTATACTGCAGGTGTATTTCACGGGTACAATTCTATGATGAAGGGAGGTGAAAGAGATGCTGTTTTTGCCGCATGAAGAAGGCCAGGGATTGGTGGAGTACGCTTTGATTCTGGTTCTGATCGCAATCGTTGTTATCGCCGTCCTGGTTCTGCTCGGTCCAGTAATTGGCAACGTCTTCAGTGAGATCCTGTGGTACTTGCAGAATCCCGCAGGAGGCTAGTGACTCCTGGCTGAAGAGAGCAAACCATCAACCCCATAGAGCCCCACCCCGGTGGGGCTCTATGCTTTTCCCAACTCCTGCCATTGTCCTTGAGCAAGCCTGTGTTTCGCCCCGTGCTAGCTATCCGTACACTACTCAGAGGAACTAGGTCGCCATACCCCGATGGTGTGGTACTGCAAGCCTATTGCCAAATCTGACGACGTGGTGTATAATGGCGTGAGCTTCTGTGAAATCGCAGAAGCCCAGGTCCGGCTGCATGCCTTTGCCGCACTGGCCGGGGTCGAGTTGCGTAACCAGCAGTTGGTAAGGAATGCCATGAAGTTGCCTATGCCTATGAATCGACAGGGCTCTGTCCGCGTCTCTGCACGGTGCTCTCGCCAGCGACCATCTGCCCCGGGGGGTAGCGAGAGCGGTCAAAGCATGTTGGAAATGACCTTTGGCGTTGCCTTTTTGGCGATCGTTGTGCTGATCCTGTTCGAAATGGCGGTGCTGTACTACTCGTATATTGCCCT
>JASFLR010000103.1:0-8038 GCA_050117995.1 Anaerolineae bacterium | reverse complement strand
AAGATCAAGGGCGGGGTCATTATTCACGGGCCCACCGTCGTGCGCGACTATACCATCGTGGACAACCGGGTGCATATCGACCGCAGCATCATCTGGCGCAACAACTATATTGGCGAAGGGGCTGAGATTCGCGGGGCCATTGTGGGCCGCCAGAGCACGATCAAGAGCAAGGCGGTGCTATTCGAAGGCGTCGTCGTGGGGGATAATTGCGCTGTGGGCGAAGGTGCGGTCCTCCATGCCAACGTCAAGATCTGGCCCGAAAAAGAGATTGAGCCGGGCGCCACAGTCAAGACGAGCATCATCTGGGGGGCAAGGGGTAGGCGTGTGCTCTTTGGCCGGTTTGGCGTGACAGGTGTGGTGAATGTGGATCTCACGCCCGAGTTCGCGGCCAAGATGGGTACTGCGTTTGGCGCCACCCTGCCCAAAGGGAGCACCGTCACTATCAACCGGGACCCGCACCGCAGTCCGCGCATGATCAAGCGCGCCGTGATCTCGGGTCTGCCTGCAGCTGGAATTCACGCCAGCGACCTGCGATCCATGCCCATTCCGGTGGCCCGCTATTACACCAAGGCAACGGATGCGGTCGGCGGCGTGCATGTGCGGCTCTCGCCCTTTGACCAGCGGGTCGTCGACATCCGGTTCTTCGACGGTGAGGGCCAGAACCTGAGCAAGGACGCTGAGCGTGGGATCGAGCGTGTCTTTTTCCGGGAGGACTTTCGGCGCGTGTACCTGAAGGACATCGGCACCATTGACTATGCTCCCGAGGTGATCGAAACGTACATCAATGGCTTCCTCAATGTGGTGAATGTCGAGGCGATCCGCCAGCGCGACTTCAAGATCGTGGTGGACTATGCCTATGCTCCCACTGCTGACGTCTTGCCCCGGATCATGACATTGCTCGATGTCGAAGTTGTGCCTCTTGCCTCTCATGTGGACGGAGACAAGATGTCGCTCACACATACCGAGTTCGACCAGGAGGTGAGGGAGCTAACCCTGATTACCGGGGTGCTCGACACGGACCTTGGCGTGCGGCTCGACGTGGGTGGCGAGAAGATCTTCCTAGTCGATGAGAAGGGGCAGTACGTGCCGGAGACGGTCGCCGCGGCTGCTATGGCCACCCTAGCCCTGCGCGCACACCCGGGCTGCACCATCGTCGTCCCGGTTCATCTGCCGAGCATCTTTGAGCAGATCGCCGCCGAGCACGGCGGTCAGGTCCTGCGCTGCAAGATGGACCCCCACGCGCTGATGAAACGTTCAGCCGGTGAGGGCGTGATCATGGCCACGGATGGCATGGGCAACTATGTCTTTCCCCAGTTCCAGGCGGCGATTGACGGCCTGATGGCCACGGCCAAACTGCTCGAATTTCTGGCTTCGCAGCAGACCTCGCTGACTGATATCGTGTCTGGCTTGCCAGACTTTCACGTGGCGCACCGCGAAGTGTCGTGCCCTTGGGAAGCCAAGGGCACCGTCATGCGCTTGTTGAACCAGCAATACAAGGATCGGCGGGCTGAACTGATCGACGGAATCAAGATCTTGCTGGGTGAGGGCGAGTGGGTCTTGGTCTTGCCCGATCCTGACTATGCCAAGTTTCACGTCTACGCCGAGGCGCGGAATGATAGCGAGGCCCAGGAACTCGTCGATCGCTACGTTCGCATCGTCGACGGATTGCAGGACTAGCCGTCGGCATCGCCGGTCCTGGAGCCTGGGGATGGACGTTACCCGGTAACCACATACGAGCACTAGGAGCAACCATGTACCCAACGCTGTTTACCATCGGTGAATTCAGTGTCGCATCGTACACCGTCCTGCTGGATCTGGGGTTGATCCTGGGGCTGCTGGTGACCTATCTGGAGGGAAAGCGCCAGCTTGAAAATGGCACGCTGGCCCTAGACCTCGGTCTGTGGTCGGTGATCGGCGGTATCCTGGGCGGGCGGATCGCCTATGTGCTGGCCAACTGGCGCATCTTCAGCGAGGATTGGGTCAGTGCGTTCCGCATCTGGGAAGGGGGACTGGCTTTTCACGGGGCCATCCTGGGCGGGCTCCTGGTGCTCGCTGTCTTTGTCTACTTTCAGGGGCGCGGCGAAGAGCCGGTGTCTTTCTGGCGCCTGGCTGATATCCTGACCCCTGGGCTCGCTCTGGGCATTGTTTTTGGCTGGGCGGCATGCCTGTTGGGTGGATGCGCGTACGGCATCGTGGGCGAGGGCTTGGGCTACGCCATCCTGCCAGACCTGTTTGGTGTGGAGGTATCACGCTTTGCCACCCAGGCAGTGGGTCTTGGAATCTCGCTGGTGCTCTTCCTGGGTGTCTGGCTGATGCGTCGGCGCTGGCCCTTTGCCGGTGCAGGCTTTTTGCTCTACGGACTCTTCTACTTTGCCCTGCAGTTCTTCCTCGAGTTCACGCGCGGCGACGAGGCCATCTACGTAGGACCATGGCGGCTTGCCCAGGTGTTGGATCTGGTGCTGGCCCTGGCTGCAGGGGTCTCATTGCTCGTGCTTTGGTGGTTGTGGCGCACAACAGACGAGGATCAGGTGGACATAACAGAAGAGGGTGCCGTGGGATCTGAGGCTGTTGACGAGCCGGAAGATCTCGATGACGATGAGCAAGTTGATGGAGTACCAGCAGCCGATCCCTCGATTCCTGAAGGAGGGGATGAGCCAGCCGTGAGTGAGGCGACTGAAGGCGAGCCTGACGAGGACAGCTGATTCTCATGGCTATGGACAGGGCAGCGCGTGGTGAATCCTGCCCATATTTCTATCCAAACCTGCCTACGGATATTGGTAGGCGATGAACTCCAGCACCCCTGAGGCGTCGTAGAATTCACGGATCTGCCCGCCGGGGAGGGCCTGCTGCACCCAGTTCAGCTCTTCGGAACGCTCTGGTAAGAACAGGAACACTGTCCCACTGTAAACCGGGTCGTCTGCCTGATCGAGAAAATCAGGCGGCCCTTCCAATGGCTCCACAACGTCTGTGCCCTGCACCCGAGGCGCCATGAAAGGCATCGTCCCAAAGTTCCAATAGAGCCGTGGCGCTCCAAAGATGTAGGCATGCCAGTCGTCTCCCAGGTCGCGCAAGTAGTGCCCCATCATCGTCGCCGTTTCCCCATTGGCGCTGCCATAGCGCCGCGTGGGGATGAATTCGACAAAGTAGAAGTAGATGCTGCTGATCGCCAGGACCACGACCAATGCGCCCAGCGCCATCTTTTCCCATCTGCGCCCGATATCCAGTAGCCGGGAGGCCAGGCGCACGGACTGCTCCAGCCCAAAAGCCACCAGCAGCGCCACCGCAGGGATGGCGATCACCAGCCGCTGGCTCGAGGGGGGGCTCTCGGTCAGCATGCCCCCGGTGATGATGACCGACCAGAACCAGAGCAACACCAGGAAGGTTCGACGGTCCTTCCAGTAGGCGACGGCCCAGGCCATGCCCAGGATCGCAAATGCCCCGGCGAGAAATCCCAGCAGAGGCCGTTCGATGGCGTACCACGCTGTGCGATCGGGATAGTAGTGAAAGGCACCTGCAGCCCTGATGAACTGGTCCGCCAGGATCTCGCCCGTGCTCTTGCCAGTGAGTTCGGGCTCCCTCTCCAGCCACCCCGACTGGAGGATGCCGACCTGGTTCAGGCGGGCATTCCACTCGTCGGGGTGCGACTGCGCGTAGCTTAGCATCGGCCCTGCCACCGTGACACAGGCCACGATCAGGAGTGCGAGGTGTAGGCCCAGACGCGGCACCTTCCTGCCCCTTCGCATCCAGACAAAGGCTGCATAGATCCCTGCCAGGACGGGCAGAAGCCGCGCTCCGGTGTAGAAGAACATGCTGAGACCCATCGCCACCCCTGCCAGCAGGAAGTAGCGGTACCTTAGCGGGGAGGGTTCGACCTGGCCTGCTTCCTGTGGTTGGGCAGGCTCAGCCGCGTTGCCCCGCAGCCCTCTGTCCAGGGCCCACAGCATGAGGATCACGAACAGGGGGTCCCAGATGTTGTTGGCTCCGAGCCGGCTAAAGTGGACATGGTAGTCATAGGTTGCCACAAAGGCAGCGCTTAGGAATGCCGTTCGCCGCCCCCACAGGTCGCGGGCAAAAAGATACAGGACGGGGATGGTGATAGTGCCAACCAGCGCCGCCGGGAATCGCAGGCCGGTGACTGTGTTGCCGACCAGCCGCAGCGACCAGCTCAGCGGCCAGTAGAATGCCGTGGGCATCGACATGTAGCCCATAGCAAAGGGATTTTGCAGTTGGCCGTCAAGCACCTGCCGCGCCAGAAGCCCGTGCCAGGCCTCATCCCCGCCCAGGGTATAGGGCACGCTGTCCAGCGCGGTGGCGCGCAGCACAAAGGCCAGCAGCGTCAATGCCGCCACGGTAGCTGCCTCTAGCCAGGTATTGCGCGGGACTGCGCGAAGGGATTCTCTCCACTTGCGGATAGAGGTCAGCATGGGCGATAAGGGCCAAAGTGCCGCCGAGACTACGCAAGCCGTAGAAAGGCCCCATGCGGACACTGCGTCGTAGGTGCTGTCACTCAGGGCGCGGTCCTGCATCATAAAGATCGATAGGAGGGAAAGGACTGCTCCCAGGGCCAGGAGCGCCACGGGGATGGCGCGCGCTCGCAACCAGGCCCCCAATTGCAGGGGAGGGGCGGGCGTTCGGCCCACCGTTGCGGGGATGCTGAGCCTCCAGGCCAGGATGAAACAGAGGGCAGCGAGAAGATGGAAGAAGAGCCCATCCCACCCATACTCCCGGCGCTGAAAGAAGTAGAATTGTCCCAGGATGACCAAGATCAGCGCAGCTGCAAGCATTAGCCACGCCGCTACCCGGCGTCCTCTAGTCACGCTAACCCCCGTAGCAAATCGGCACAGGTCGGTATCCGCAGTGTCGCACTGCAGCCGGAAGATTATAGCATTGTTCCCTGGGGGTGACAAACAGAAGGATCAGAGGCTGTACGCGACGAAAAAGAGATAGGCGCCTGTATCAGGCAGCGGTTCTTCATATAGGGGTCGTAGCCATCGCTCTGTGAGTGCCAAGTTCCAGCGCGTGGGTGCCAGGATCCACCGGCCGGACAGCTTTTTCGAGACCAGGCTGGGCGCGCCAAGATAATGACCGACATCCAGCGCGTGCGTGGCTCGAGCCGAGAAGTAGGCAAAGTGTGTGTTGAGTTGCAGCCCCGCAGCCTGGAGCCGGTCCCGCCAGAGCTCCGGACCATCACAGTGGTGGTGTCGCGAGATGCGATTGAAGTAGCGCTCGTACGCGGTGGCGAGCCGTTCCAGCCGGAGCCGGCGGAAGACCTGGGTGAAAAGCAGAAACTGAGTGAAGTGGTCGCCTGGCACACAAAAGATGAAACGCCCGCCAGTTCTGAGCACGCGGGCAATCTCCGCCAGCACCGTGTCCACGTCTGGTATATGCTCCAGCACCGAGTTGCTGATCACCGTGGCAAAATGCCCGTCGGCGAAAGGCAGGCCATCTCCCAGTGCCTGTGCCAGTAGGTGATATGCGCCTCTATCCCGCGCCTCGCTGAGCACCGTATGCCCCGGGTCGATGCCCGCGGTCAGAGGCAGCGGAAAGGCCACCGACGCAAAGTGCCCGTCGCCACAGCCCACGTCCAGCACGGGTTCCTCCAGAGGGAGCAGAGCCTGGTAGAATCGCGCTTCGACAGCCCTCAATAGTGCGCGAAAGGCCGGCAAGTCCTGCAGGTGCCGCCATAGAAAATCGTTGCTCGCGCCAGTCGTCCCCTGTCCGGAGTCCTGCATGCCAGACATCAGGTCTCGCTCGCCTCGGCTGGGGTCTCTGTCTGAGCCCGCTCTGGAAGCAGAGCGTGGAACAGTTTCTCATAGCCTGAGACGGTCTGCTCCAGGCTGAACATGGCCTCGATCTGGTTGCGCGGTAGTGCGTACTTTTTTCTCTGTCTGATGATGCCGATGATCGCTTCCGCCAGCTCTGCCGCGTCGCCGATGGGTGTCACGGCGCCCATGCCCGTCATGAGGGGTGGCTGGCGTACGCCCGGAAGATTACTGGCGATGGAGGGGGTGCCGCACAGCATGGCCTCTATCTGGACCAACCCAAAAGACTCGGTGGAGTTGAGGCTGGGCACAACCAGGACGTCACAGGCGGCGTAGAAGGCTGGCATCTGCTCCTGGCTCAATATGCCCAAGAACTCCCAATGCTCCGGACCCAGCTCCTGGATCAGCGGCATCAGGCGGTGGTAGTAGACCTCTTCGCCCATCACGTCCTCATACTGTCCGGCAAAGAGCACCTTGAGCCGCGGAAAGGCCTCCAGCAGGCGCGGCATGGCTTGGATGAGCACCTCCACACCCTTTTCCGTGGCCAGCCGCGCTGCCATGCCTACCACCGGGCGGTCCTGTAGATCGTGGGCGGCCCTGAATGTCTCCACGGCCTCTGCGTCAGGCTCGGGCATGAGCACCGGCGGACGGATGACGCGCACCTTGTCCAGGAATCGCGAAAGAAAGTGAGAGTGCTGGGCAAAGTCCTCCGTGTATGCCACTGCAGCCTCGGCGAGGTGGCCTGCGAGATAGTTGCTGCCAAAGACGACCTTATCCACCACCCTATTGAACCACCCCTTGGGCAGTTGCAGGTCGCAGTGGTAGGTCAGGATCACGGGTCGCTTGGCCAGGCGGCCCAGCAATGCCAGCAGGCTGGCCTCGAACTGGGGCAGGTGGACGCTCAGCACGTCGTGCTCGCGGATGAGCTTCCAGGCGATCAAGGGAAAGGCCGGCATGATCACGCCCTTGCTGATCCGTAGCAGCACCGGGGCACGGACCACGCGCACGCCGTCGATTACTTCCTCTGCAGGCAGCGCCGCGTCGTAGCGCGACGTCAATACTGTGACCTGGTGTCCTCGTCTTGCCAGTGCCGCTGCCAGCCGTTTGACATAGATGGTCAATCCGCTCACGTGGGGGTGATAGTAGGTCAGGACAAGTAGAACCTTCACGTCGCTATCTCGGCCTCCGTAGAGATTCGTTCCTGGATCTCGGCGTAGGTGATATTCTGTTGGAGCATGCTCACCAGCCCAAGTAGGCTCAAGACTACGTAGACCAGGGCATGGGACACCAGGGCATAGCCTAGAGCAGTGTCGGGAGCCATGCCAAATGGGACCATCGTTTCGCGGGTTATGAACTCAAAGACGCCGATATATCCGGGCGAGGAAGGGATGGTCATGCCCAGTGCTGTGATCGAGGCCACTGCGACACCGGCAACATAGGGTTGCCCAGGGTCAAAAGCCAGTAGCACAATCCAGTAGTAGGCGCTGATCACAGCCCAGATCACCGCCGACCAGAGTAGTAGGGGCAATCCCAGCCGCGGCGTCGTGATCCCGCTAAAACCATCGATCAGGGAGCTGGCCATTCGTCCCAGATCAGCCTGGTCAGCCCAGGGCAGCCGCTCGAGAAATCCCAACCTGGTGCGTTTCCCTAGCCGTGCCCAGAAGTCGGTCATTGTCTCGTGCCCGGGCCAATGCACCAGCCGCAGGATGCGGTCAATCAGGTCCAGCGACCGTTCCTTCCGTCGCACCAATACGACAAAGAGCACAACAGCCACCAGCGCTGCCGCTCCCACGACGAGGCCGGAGCGGACCATCCAATCAGGCAGGGGCGCGAACGGTAGTACGATAAAGAATCCACCCACTGCACAAAGAGCGTCCAGCACGCGCTCGGCAACCACGGTGGAGAAGGCCGAAGCACGGCTCACTTGTTCTGTGTCACCAATCAAGTAGGCGCGAGCCACGTCTCCCAGGCGTGCAGGAAAGATGTTGCTCAGCAGATAGCCAACGTTGATGACCGCAAAGAGGTTGATGAGCCGGAGTCCTTGCTTGGGGTAGAATAGCAGACGCCAGCGAACAGCCCGCAGGATCAGGAAGAGGAGCAACGGCACCAGCGAGACTGCCAGTAGTCGGTAATTGGCCCCGGCCAGCGCGGACCAGACGTTCTCAAAATCCACCTGGCGAAAGGCAAAAATCAGGGCGATGATGCTGATTAGTATACCGATCCAGAAGCGTGCTTTCTTCAACAGATACCTCTCCCGAGCGGCCAATTATAGCATC
>JASFLR010000102.1:0-8091 GCA_050117995.1 Anaerolineae bacterium | reverse complement strand
CTGTCCCGGTTTGACCTGGAGACACAGAACTTTCGTAACTACACCCACCTGGATGGTTTGCAGAGCAACGAGTTCAACTGGCAGTCGGCTTATATGGCGCCTGATGGTCAGATGTTCTTCGGTGGGGTCAATGGCATCAACGCCTTCTACCCCGACCGCGTGTGGAACGATCCGTATCCACCACCCGTGTATGTGACTGACCTGCTGCTCGCCAACCAGCCCGCCTCGGTGGGCCCTGATGCGGTGCTGCAGCGTTCGGTAGCGGTCGCTGAATCGGCCAGGCTGTCCTACCGTGATCGCGTCATATCCTTCGAGTTTGCCGCGCTCTACTATGCCATGCCCGAGCGTGTCCAATATGCCTACATGCTTGAAGGATTTGACGAGGGCTGGATTCAGGCTGGCGACAGGCGGTTCGTCACCTATACCAACTTGCCCCCGCGTGACTATGTCTTTCGTGTCAAGGCAGCGAACGCCGACGGCGTGTGGAACGAGCAGGGGACCGCCCTGGCAATCACAGTTGTGCCACCCGTGTGGTCAACCTGGTGGTTCCGGGCGCTGGCTGGACTGCTGGTGGTTGGCGCGGTGGGTGTCGGCTATCGTCTCCGTGTGCGCAGTGTTGAGGCGCGGGCGCGTACTCTCGAGCGTGAGGTAAGCAGCCGCACTGGAGAGCTTTCAGCCCTCAACGCCATCGCCGGCGTTGTGAGTGCCTCCCTCGATCTGGACGAGATCCTCGATGGCGCGCTCGAGATGACACTCGATGTCATGAGCTGCGAGGCTGGTGGCATATACCTATTACGGCGGAACGGCTCAGCAGACGCAGTTGAGCGGCAGAGGTTAAGACTGGCGGCGCACAAGGGCATAGATCCCTCCTTGCTGGGCGCCATTGACGATCTCGCCGTCGGCGAGGGCTTTTCCGGGCGAGTGGTCCAGACGGGTGAGCCGCTGTTTGTGACCGACATCTCTGCGGATCAACGTCTAACGCGCACGGAAGTGAAGGAGCAGGGCTATCGTTCTGTGGCCATCGCGCCGCTCATCTCCCGCGGCAGCGTGCTAGGCTCCCTCTTTGTCATGACTTCCAGCCCGGTGGACGAAGCTGAACAGGATCTGGAGTTGTTGAGCTCCATTGCGGGGCAGGTAGCCGTAGCCGTGGATAATGCCCGGTTGCACGCTGATACTGAGCGCCGCCTGGCACAGATCACGGCACTGCAGGAGACGTCGACCGCCGTTGCCAGCACGCTTGAGATCGATGAATTGCTGCATGAGATCACGCAGCAAGCCGCGGCTCTCTTCCAGGCTGATGGTGGAATTCTGAACTTGGTCGACTGGGAACGCCAAGAAGACGAGGTGGTGGCCTGTGTGGGCAGTACAGTAGGCCGGGTCGGATTCCGGATGTCGTTGGATAGCGGGCTGTCGGGCTGGATAGCACTTCACAACCAGCCAGCTATCAGTCCCAGTCCGAAGGATGATGAGCGGATAAACCACAATAGCCTGCAGTCGGTGGAAGCAGACATCACGCGGACGATCCAGAATGCGGCTGGTGTGCCGTTGATCATCAAGGGGCAGGTGATTGGTAGCCTGGTGCTCGTCGACAAGGAGAAGGGTCACGGCGAGTTCGATCGGAACGACATGGATTTGCTGGTAGCCTTTGCCAACGAGGCAGCCGTCGCCATTGAGAAGGCGCGCCTCTTTGAGGCGGAGCAGCGTCGGGCCGAGCAGTTCCGGGTCATCAGTGAGGTGGGCCGTCGCATCACCTCGCTACTGGATCTAGACAGCATCTTGGAGCAGATGGCCTTGTTGGTACAAAAGAGTTTTGGCTATGATCATGTGGCTATTGCGCTCATTGAAGAGGGGTACGCTGTCTACAAGGTGGGGGCTGGCGAACTGTGGAAGCATTCAGGCTTTGCGTTCCGGCCCGGGCGGCTCAAGGTCGGTGAGCAGGGCGTAACCGGTTGGGTAGCGGCCGAGGGCAAGCCGCTTCTAGTGGCCGACGTAACCCAGGACCCCCGCTATATCTTGATGGAGGGCAGCAAGACCCGGTCGGAGCTGGCACTGCCCATCACGGTCAAGGAAGAAGTCATCGGCGTGCTTGATGTGCAGAGCAACCAGCTCAACGCCTTTGATGAGAGTGACATCATGGTGCTGCAGTCACTGGCTGATCAGGCGGCCGTTGCCATTGAGAACGCGCGCCTGTTTGTGGCGGAGCAGCGCCGTGCTGAGCAATTCCGTGTCATCAGCGAGGTTGGCAGTCACGTGGCCTCCATCCTTACCGTGGATGGGCTTCTCGAGCAGATGGCCCGGCTGATCCAGGATGCGTTTGATTATTATCTCGTGGAGATCGGATTGGTTGAGCCGCCAGACCTGGTGTTCAAGACACGAGCGAGCCGTGATGGTGAGGGGCCGTTCGAGAGTTTTGAACTGCCTGTGGATGAGGCGAGCATTACCGGATGGGTGGCAGCCACCGGCCAATCGCTCCTCGTTCCCGACGTCAGCCAGGAGCCGCGCTACGTCAAGGTCACAGGTACACAGACTAGCTCAGAGATGGCTGTGGTCATGAAGGCTCAGGACAAGATCGTTGGCGTGATCAATGTCGAGAGCGACCGCCGCAATGGCTTTGACGAGAGCGACCTGGCTGTGCTCCAGTCCCTGGCCCACCAGGCTGCGACAGCCATTGAGAACGCTCGCCTGTACGAACAAGCACAGAAGCTGGCCGTCATGGAGGAGCGCCAGCGGCTTGCCCGGGAGCTGCACGATGCCGTCACCCAGACCCTGTTCTCTGCCAGCCTCATTTCCGAGGCGGTACCAGATCTCTGGGAGAGCGACCCCGAGGAGGGGCGTCTGCTCCTGTCCGAACTCAGCCAACTGAGCAGGGGGGCCCTGGCGGAGATGCGGACTTTGCTGCTCGAGCTACGCCCGGCGGCGCTGATCGAGGCCAACTTGCGCGATCTCTTGCGCCAGCTGGGCGAGGCGGTGGCCGGTCGCGCCGGTGTCCCGGTCAATGTGATCGTAGACGATATCTGTTCATTGCCCGAAGACGTTCACGTTGCCTTCTATCGCATTGCCCAGGAGGCGCTGAACAACGTGGTCAAGCACGCGCAGGCAAGTCAAGTAACGGTACAGCTAGGCTGTCTGGATGACGAGGATCAGGACCCGGACCAGCTAGCGCTTGAGCTTGCCATTGAAGACAATGGCCGTGGATTCGATCTGGCCCAGGTACCGGCAGAGCGCTTGGGATTGGGCATCATCCGCGAGCGCGCCCAGGCCATTGGTGCCGACCTAAAGATCGACAGCAGCCCCGGAGAGGGAACCCGGATCACGGTTGCTTGGAGGAGGAGAGATGAGTGAGGATCGCCCCATCCGCGTCATGATTGTAGACGATCACAGCATGGTCCGCCGGGGACTGGCCACCATCCTGAGGATCAAGCCCGACCTTGATTTGATGGGCGAAGCCAGCAATGGACGGGAGGCCGTGGAGTTATGTGCCTCCGGTCAGCCGGACGTAATCCTGATGGATCTTATGATGCCTGAAATGGGTGGTGCGGCTGCCACGGCGGCGATCCGCAAACAGTGGCCCCAGGTGCAGGTAATTGCCCTGACCAGCTTTCAGGAGAAGGATTTGGTCCGGGAGGCGCTTCAGGCCGGGGCCATCGGCTATCTGCTCAAGAACGTCTCTGCCGAGGACCTTGCCGCTGCTATCCGCGAAGCCTACGCAGGGCGGTCCACCTTGGCCCCGGAGGCGATCCAGGCTCTGATCAGAGTGGAGCCCACGACCCGCTTCTCCGAGGAGGACCTGGCCGATGCATTCGAGCTCACCCCCCGCGAGCAGGAGGTGCTGGCTCTGGTCGTCGAGGGCCTGAGCAACCCGGATATCGCCGAGCGCTTGGTGATCAGCCGTTCCACGGCCAAGGCTCACGTAAGCAATATCCTTTCCAAGATGGGTGTGACCAATCGTGCTGAGGCCATTGCCCTGGCCCTGCAGTACAATCCTTCGGGAGAGGAGTAGCGACAAAATAGACCACCTGGCTAACGGACAATCCTCCAGATGGCTGATGCCTCTGGGGGATTTCTGCGTTATACTGGCATTACGGTAATTGAAAGGGGCAATTGTTCTGAATTGTCTCGCCCGCGCCGCTATGCTGCTGCAAGCGTTGGACCGGCGTGGAGTACGGTGAGGAGGTGAGAAATGAGCATTGAAGGAACGCAATTAGCATCGGCCATGCTGTCCATCCATGCCGCAGAGATTCAGCAGGCTGAGAGGTGTCCTGACTGGCGCCGCTCCTCCCGACTCGAACGACGGACTATTCTCTACGGAGGAGGCAACCGAGCGCTTTGCTGGCTGGGTTGCTTCTTGGAGAGGCTTGGTCACCGCCTCCAAGAGTATGCTGTGCCGCAGCTTGACGGTTGGGTAGCGGAGGCCCGCAACAGGGCTGAGGCGAATCCTGGATCACTGGTCCAGCTTGGATGAGCTACTTGTCCAGCACCAGAGGCGCCTACTGCCCCCTGAACCTGCGGGACTCCTGTCCCTTACCGGGAAGCACATACTATACTCTTGATCGAGGTGGATCTCATGCGCATACTTCTAGCAGACCCTCAACCCAAAGTTCGTTTTGCCCTTCGCGTCCTTTTGGAGCGACATCCCGATTTTCAGGTGGTGGGTGAGGCCGCCTGCGCCGAGGAGCTCTTGGTACTCGCAGCGGCATCTTGTCCTGACCTGGTGCTGCTTGACTGGAGCGTGGCGGGGGCAGTGGCAGAGGGTCTGATGATCGCCCTGCGCAATGAGTGTCCTGGCGCCGGGGTGATCGTCCTCAGCGGGCGGCCGGAGGCCCGCGAAGCAGCTCTTGGTGCTGGCGCAGACACCTTTGTGAGCAAGGGGCATCCGCCCGAGTACCTTCTGGCAGCTATTATTCGTTGCTGCGGCAGCGGCCAGACGGCTAGAACCAGGAAGCTCCTGGCGGAAGAGGATATCCCGGCGGTCTCGCGCTGAACCGCTGTCGATCTATGGCCCCTGGCTTGAACATAAGCGAAGGAGAAACATGACAGAAACTGCGATCCAACTGGAGAATCTGACTCGAGACTTTGAGTCTGTCCGCGCACTGGATGGTCTGTCGTTGGAGGTGCCGGCAGGCACCATCTTTGGTTTCTTGGGTCCTAACGGGGCGGGCAAGACTACGACAATACGCCTGCTGCTGGGCCTGCTGGAGCCGACTGTAGGGCGAGCTGTAGTGCTCGGCTATGACGCACAGAACCAGGCCCACGAGATCCGGGCGCGCAGTGGCGCACTGCTGGAGCATTCTGGCGTTTACGAGCATCTCAGCGCCGAGGATAACCTGGAGTTTTACGCGCGAGTCTACCAACTGCCCCAGTCAGAGCGCCGGGCGCGCATCCAGGAGCTGTTGGAGCAGATGGACTTGTGGGACCGGCGCAAAGATCGGGCTGGGGACTGGAGTAAAGGGATGCGGCAAAAGCTAGCATTGGCACGGACACTGCTGCACCGCCCGCCCCTTGTCCTGCTCGATGAACCCACCGCAGGGCTGGACGTGCCCTCCGCGGCGGCCGTTCGTGACGATCTGGCTGTCTTGGCAGAACGCGAGGGCACGACCGTGTTCCTGACTACGCACAACATGGCTGAGGCTGAACGGCTGTGTAGCCGTGTGGCTGTCATCCGCGAGGGCCGGCTATTGGCTATCGGGCATCCTGATGAACTGCGGGCGCGGGCCGGTGGGCCCCGAGTCGAGATCTCGGGGCGCGGCTTCAGCGATAGTGCATTGGCCTTGTTGCGTGGGAGGCCTGAAGTGGTTTCTGCAACCGCGCAAAACGGCCACCTGGCCATCGACCTGCGCCCGGATACGGCCGTTTCTCCGCTGGTCAGCCTTCTGGTGGATGCCGGGGCTGAGGTAGAAGAGGTACGCCGGGGCAAGGCCAGTCTGGAGGATGTGTTCCTGACGTTGATGCACGAGGAGGAACAACATGTTTGAGGATGTCCTGAGTGTAGTCTGGAAAGAGCGCAAGAGCCAGTTCCGCGTTCGGGGTAGCCGGATGCGATTCCTCATGATGCTTTTCAGCCCTCTGCTGCTGGGCACCATCTTTCCCATCACCTGGGGGCCCGACTGGCTCACCCAACTTCCGCCACTGGTAGTCGCGACCATCACGTCGGTGATTTTAGTTGCTGTCATGGTCCCCGAATCGATCGCTGGCGAGCGTGAGCGCCATACACTGGAGACGCTGCTGTCCAGCCGCCTGCCTGACCGGGCGATCCTGGTGGGCAAGTTGCTGGTACCTGTGGCAGTGGGTTGGACGGCGGCAATTCTCGCCAACCTGTGCAGCGTGGTTGTGGTCAATATCGCTCACTGGGAGGGTGAGTTCATGTTCTTCAGCTTGCCCATCGCCCTGGGCAGCTTGGCGCTGAGCCTCTTCATGGCCCTGCTGACCGCCGGCGCCGGGGTCTTTGTCTCGCTCAAGGCGGCGACAGCCCAGGAGGCGTCTCAGATCCTGACCTTTGCCATCCTGATCCCGCCGATGCTGCTGCAGCTCGTTCCGCTGCTGTTTCGTGACCAGATGGTAAACGTTATTGACACGATCGACGGTCCGCAACTGCTGCTCATTGTGTTGGCAGTGCTCGTAGTGCTGGATGCCATCGTACTGCTGGCAGCGATGGCTCGTTTCCAAAGATCTCGGCTGATTTCGGACTAGGCACAGGATCTCCCGCCATACTGAAGGGTCGATGACGAGTATCCTGATCAATGCGCCCGGCCTCGGACCGATGGCCGGGCGCATCTTCATGCCGCGACACACGCTGTGGCAGCGGTGGAGGCAGTCTGTATGCAATCCTTTGACGAACTGACCCGGTTGGGTCAATTGCGCCGCATCCGAGAACTGGCCCAGGCCGCTCTCGAGTCCTATGGGTTGTCTGGGGCGCGCCTCACCTTCCTCCGGTACTTTGCCAATGTTACATACCGGGTTGATGTGCCGGGCCAGGTATCGCGCAAGGCGGGTCCGTACATGCCCAACCGGTTTCTGCTCCGGGTTCTGTGTACGGGAAACCAGCGGATTGCCGAGGGTGAGATGACCTGGCTGGCAGCGCTGAGCCGCGAGGCGGGCTTGCCTGTGCCTCAGCCAGTACCGACGCTGAGGGGCGAGTTGCTGACGCGCATCGCCACAGCCGGTATGCCGGAAGGGCGGCTGGTTTCCCTCATGCGTTGGATAGATGGGCGCAAGCGTACCACTGGCTTCAATCCTCACCACTTCCGTGCGTGGGGGCGGATGGTAGCCCGGCTGCACGCGTTCGCGGAAGGCTGGTCCCCCCCTGAAGGATTTGTGCGGTTCGTCTGGGACTGGGAGGGCTTGCTGGGCGGGCGCGGTTTCAGGTATACTATCGAGGAGCTGGTGGCCTCGATGCCGGGCTATTTGCAGGAGCCTTTTGAGGCGGTGTCGCAAGATGCACGAGCGGTGATGGAAGAACTGGGCAAAGGACCGGACGCCTACGGCATGATCCATGGGGACATGTATGCCGACAATCTGTTGCTCAAGGCTGGTGAGGTATATCCCATCGACTTTGAGGACTGTGGCTTTGGCTATTGGCTGTGGGACATTGCTATTCCGCTGTGCCAGCAGCCCTGGACTGAGACATGGCACCGGCAGCGCGATGCATTCCTGGAAGGATATGCCCAGGTCCGTACCTTACCCGATGCACAGCTTCAGTACCTGGATCTGTTTATGGGTATTCAGTTTGCGACATCGGTCCTATGGGCATCCCATTTTATGCAGGACCAACCAGGACGCAAGGCCGAGCACGAAAAGTGGCGGGACAGGGAGGCTATCGGCCTGCTAAGATATATGGAGCGCTACTGATCGGCACGGGTGCAACACGGATCTGCCTCAGAAGCTATCTAGACCAAGAAGAGGGATAGATGAAACTGAACCTACGAGCCTACCGAGACGAAGACGACTACTGGTGCATCCGGGCCTTTCTTCGCCAGGTCATGCTGCTCAACGACGTGCGTGAAAAAAGCTGGCACGTCGCTCGCCTCGACTACTGGCGTTGGCACGTTGCAGCCAACTGCCAGGATCGCGACTCGATTGATGACGTCGTGTTCC
>JASFLR010000101.1:0-8101 GCA_050117995.1 Anaerolineae bacterium | reverse complement strand
AAGGAGGCAAATGGATGAGCTACGACAAGCAGATGTTCCGCAACAATCCCGTTGGTACCGCTGCTGTTTTCCGTTGTCGTAGTGCGCCCAGACGCCATTAGTTATTGTTAACTAAGGCCGTGGGGCACTACACCCCACGGCCTCTTTATATGTATGTTGGACGGGTACGTCCAAACGCCGTGGGGATATCTCCCACGGCGTTTTTGTGTGTGGCAACAGGGCAGGTGAGGGCAGCTAGCTGCTCTCAAAGAGGACGAAAGGAAGGTGTCCGAGATGTTAATCCTGGACACAGAGTTGGACAACACAACTGAGCTTCCGTCACTGCGCCAGATCTTGCAGGGTTGGGCGGCGCGACTGTGGTGCTGGCTGCACCGGCAACCTCAGCCCGAGAGTGAGCGCGAGGGCTCCGAGTCCTCGCAGAACTGTGGCAGGGGTCTTGTCCTGTAGCCGCCACGGCGGCACGGGTATCCCAAGTCGCGCACGAAGGATTGAGCGATGAACATAGTCGAGCGGTTTTACGACGAAAACGCCGGGCAGGAGTGGGACAGGCTCACCTTCGAACACGAGCCACACCGCTGGCTCGAGTTCCAGGTAGGGATGCAGATCATGGAGAAGTATCTGCCGCCCGCTCCTGCTCAGGTACTCGACGTAGGCAGCGGCCCAGGCCGGTATGCCATCGCCCTGGCGGAGAGGGGCTATCGTGTCACGCTATTCGACCTGTCGGGCCAATCGCTAGAACTGGCCCAGCGCAACGTGGCGAAGGCCGGCATGGAAGATCGGATAGAGGGATACGAACAAGGTGAAGCCTCGGACCTGGGTCGCTTTGCAGACGGGTGCTTTGACGCCGTGCTGGTTATGGGACCGCTCTATCACTTGATCGACGAGGCAGACCGGCTGGCTGCCGTACGGGAAAGCCTGCGTGTGCTCAAGGCAGGCGGTGTCGTCCTGGCGGCGACCATCAACCATCTGGGAGTGGCCCGCGCTGGAGTGAGCGAGTTCCCGGACTGGTACAACGACCCGATATGCCTGAATATCGTGGATAGCTACATCAACCGCGTGCCATACGACGAGCCGCATGGTTTCACGGAGGCATATTTCGCCCACCCGCTGGAGCTGCGGCGTTGGTACGAGGATGCTGGCGCAGAGACGATCAGTATGGCAGCCCAGGAGGGTCTCGCCGGCGGCTTGCGGGACGAATGCCGCCGTCTGGCGGAAGACCCAAAAGCCTGGCAGCACTTTGTACGGATCGTGCTGGCCACCTGTGAGGACCCGACCATCCTGGGCGGGAGCGAACACACACTCTACGTTGGAAGGAAATCACGACCATGATCGACGGCGTAGCGCGTTATCTGAGACAACTGCGGAGCTTTGGTCGCAATGCTCGCCTGTATCTACTGAGCGAGGTCATCATCGGCCTGGCCTTCAGCGTCTACATGCTGATCTTCAACCTGTATATCGTCAGCCGGGGGTACCCACGCAGCTTTTTGGGCGAGCTCCAATCGTTGCCGAACCTCATCTCGCTCTTTGGCGCGGTCCCGGCAGGGGTGCTGGTGGATGCTATCGGCCGCAAGCGGGCACTGATCCTGGCCAATGTGTTGCAGACACTGGGAGCGCTGGGGATCGTCGTATCCCCGGGGCCGGACTGGCTACGGCTGTCCATGATCACCTTTGGCGTTTCTCAGTCGCTGTGGATGGTCAGCTCGGCTCCCTTCCTGATGGAGAACTCGACGGAGAAGGAGCGCAATGTGCTCTTTAGTGCGCACTTTGGGTTGACGACGCTGGTCGGTTTCGTCGGCACCCTGGTGGGCGGCTACCTGCCGACCATCTTTGGCGGATTGCTGAGCGTGGGCGTGGAAAGCCCGGCAGCCTATGCCACCACGCTGGGCGTCACCGTGACACTGTCGGCGGTGTCATTGATCCCGGTGCTGCTGATCGAGGATGGTAGCCGTCCGGTACGGACTGGACTGGGCTCGTTCTTGCCCTGGCGCAACATCCAGGACCGGGGTCTGGCGTTTCGCATCTTTCTGCCCAACGTCATCATCTCGCTGGGAGCGGCGATCTTGATCCCGTATATGAATCTCTTTTTCAAGGAGACCTATCCTATCTCGGACAAGATGCTGGGAACGCTCTTTGCGATATCTTCGGTGATCACTGGGTTGGCGACACTGGCCTCGCCGCTGCTGGCAGCGCGCTGGGGAAGGATCCGGGCGCTGGTGTTCACCCAACTGATCTCGATCCCATTCCTGCTGCTGATTGGCTTTTCCGGCAACTTCTGGGTGTCGGGTGCCTCGTTCTGGGTCCGGGCGGCGTTGATGAATATGGGCAACCCACTCTACAACGCCTTTGCCATGGAGCAATTCTCAGAGCGGGAGCGAGCCACCGTCAGCGGGTTGATGGGTATGAGCTGGAATATCGGCTGGACGATCGGGCCGTATCTGAGCGGCTATATGCAGGCCAGTCCAGAGATCGGCTTTCCACCCATCTTTGTCATCACCTGCACGTTCTACATCGTGGCAGCGATACTGGAGAAAGTATTCTTCCAGCGCAGGGATGACCGGCAAACAAGGGCTGAGCTCTTGAAAGAGATGGGCGTGCTCGACATGACAAGGGAGCCAGCAGTATGACCGTACCCGAGGAAAAGAAATGGATCTGGAAAAAAGTCGGCGCCTATGACCGTCTTACGGCTGCGGAGATAAGCATCTACTATGAGCGATACCACGACCTGTTGGACCTGGTCGTTGTCCGCTGCCGGACGAGATCCGGGGACCGTGTATTGGATATCGGCACGGGCACTGGAGAGCTGGCGAGGCGTTTCGCCCAGAATCGAGGTTGCCGCGTGGTAGGCCTGGATCCGTCAGAGGCCATGCTCGACGAGGCGCGGCGCAAGGCAGCCGCGGGACGATGGGAGCAGGTGACGTTTCAGTCGGCGGAGGCGCCGTTCCTGGATATCCCCTATCCCGATGGGGCCTTTGATGCAGTGGCCAGCACGCAGGCATTCCACCATCTGCACGAGCGGCACAAGCCGGCGGCGGTGCAGGAGATAGCACGCGTATTGCGACCAGCAGAGCTGGACCCCGGGAAAGGGGGCGGGTGGCTGGCTATCGGAGACCCGATGTTCGAGAACCGGGAGGCGCTGGAGGCAGCGCTGGCCCGTTGGCCAGAGGAACTGGAGGAGGAATACTTTGCCTATCTGGAGACGCTGGAGTTGATGTTCCGCAAAGCCGGGTTGAGCTTTCAGGCCGAGCGCCTGAGCCGCATCAACTGGGTGGTGTGGGGCCAGAGGCAATAGAGATGGAAGGACTGGTTCTGGCGAGCCAGGCCATGTCAAAAGGAGGGACTATCATGAGTACTGAGAACTTCATTCGAAACTACCGGTCCGAGGACCTGCCGTCGTTGGTGACATTGATCAACGAGGCAGACACATACGACAAACTGGAGAGGACTACGACCCTCCAGGAGATGGAGCACGAGATGAGCTTTCCGACCGTCAAGCCAGAGACGGACTGCTTTCTGGCCTGGGCGGGCGACCGGCTGGTCGGATCCGCAGATATGTACGTGCGCAAGGGTGACCCAGAGATGGACAAGGAGACCACAGTCTACTGCTGGGGAGTGGTCCATCCTGAATGGCGGCGGCGTGGAATAGGTCGCCGCCTGCTGGAAGCAGCCTATCGCCGGGGTGAGGAGTATCTGGATGAGATCGAGATAGCGCGGGTCCACTTTCAGTGCAACACTCGCGACGTAGAAATGGACCGGATTGCCCTTTACAAGGGGTTTGGCATGAAACGGGTGCGCTACTCGGTAAACCTGGCCCGCCCCGTGAACGGCAACCTGCCGCCGGTAGTAGTGCGGGTAGGGTACCGGCTGCGTTCCTTTGATCTGGAAAGGGATGCCAAGGAGGCTTTTCAGGTGGACAATGCTGCCTTTCGCGACCACTGGGGTCATACCGAAGGCAAGCTCGAGGAGTTTCTGCACTGGATGAAGATGCCCCACATGCGCCCGGAGCTGTGGCTCCTGGCAGAGGAAGAAGCCACCGGCAAGATAGTGGGGCTGGGGTTGAATGTCATCGACCCCGACTGGATCGCGCAGACAGGTCGCCAGGAAGGATACCTGAATACCCTGGCGGTGCTCCGTGAGCACCGGCGGCGAGGGCTGGGCACGGCACTGATCAGCAAGAGCCTGCGCGTCCTGCGCGATGCAGGCATGGAAGCAGTCCACCTGCACGCCGACACGGAAAATCTGACTGGCGCCATGCGCCTGTACGAGAGGGTGGGGTTCAAGACGCGCAAGACATATGTGGCCTATAGGAAGGCGTTGAGGGAGGGATAGCAACCTTGGAACCGAAACGCACGAATCGCATGCAAGTGACAGGCACCGGAATGCCTGTTTGCAAGAATCGAGGAGAAAAGATACGGTGATCCAAGATGACACCTTGATTGACAAATATGAGGCGTACGAAGAGTTGTTCGACCCGGTGCTGGCGAGCCATACCGCACGCCCCCGGCCAAAGGCAAATCACAAGCCCAAGAAGACGCGAAGCGAGATCATCGCCGAGCTTACGGACGACACATCGGACGTAGAACTGGGCTTTAGCACGACCTACCGGCCATCGCGCTACGAGTCGGGCTGGCTGCTTTCCTCGCTTTTCTCCTTCTACGACGAAGGGCTGATCAGCGACGTGCTGGCCCAGGTCAAGGGTGGCAAGGAGGCGAGCGTCTATCGCTGCCAGGCGACTGCCGCCACTGGCGGTGGCATACTGGCAGCCAAGGTATACCGGCCGCGCATGTTCCGCAACCTGCGCAACGACAAGATGTACCGGCAGGGACGCGAGATCCTGTTAGCTGGAGGAGGACCAGCGGGCAGGGATAGCGGCTATATCGAGCGGGCCATCCGCAACAAGACCGCTTTCGGACTGCAATCAGCGCATACATCGTGGCTGATGTACGAGTTCACAGCCATGGAAAGTCTGCACGAGGCCGGGGGCGCTGTACCGCGGCCGGTTGCATCCAGCCCGAACGCCATTTTGATGAGCTATCACGGCAACGAGCGGATGGCGGCGCCCACACTGAATACCGTCAGTCTGGAGCGGGACGAGGCCGAGGTATTGTTCCGTGAGGTACTACGCAATATCGAGTTGATGCTGCAGCACGACCTGGTTCACGGTGACCTGTCAGCCTACAACATCCTGTACTGGGCGCCGGAGGGTCCTCCAGGCGAGATCACGCTCATCGACTTTCCGCAGGTAGTCAACCTGCGCACGAACCGCGAGGCCCGCTTTATCCTGGAGCGGGATATCCAGCGCATCTGCGAGTACTTTTCGGCGCAAGGGGTTTCATGCGATGCGGCGGCGATCGTGGATGACTTCTGGAGCCGCCACGTTGAGACGCCTCACGATGACGACCTGAAAGCTGACTGGTCGAGGCTGCTAACAGGACTGGAGGATGCGCTACGCGGCCATGCAGAGACCGAGACGATGCCCGACTGGACGCCCCCAATGGACTGAAGGAGGTTGTATGTTTGTAGAACTCGAGGCGGATCGATACGGACTTGTGCGGAACCTGTACCAGGGAATGGATCACAGCCTTTCGATCCGCGCCCTGGTCGATGGGAACAGTCCAGGGCATCTCTTTGTGGACGATGCAGACCAGCCGCGTGCAGCGCTAGCGCTCACCGTCGAGGGATATCTGCTCGCCGGCGATGACAGTGATCCTGCCATCAGAGACGCGCTGCGACGGTTGCTTGCGGAGCAGATCTTTAGCGGGAAGGTATATGTGGGTGTGGATTCGTGCATGGTGCTTGCCATCCATCCCGACAGCTGGGAGGCGAGGCTGCCCGAAATCATACCTACACACCCGGCAGACAAGCTGCCGCGCTACCTCTATCTCTGCAAGGAACTCAAACTAGACTGGCGCTCTCAAGTGCCAGAAGGGTATAGCGTCCACCGCATCGACCGGGCACTGGTGGAGGATCCCATCCTGACGTTCACCGATGCAGTCGAGGACTGGGTGCCGCTGGGCCAGGGATGGGGCAGCCTGGACAGCTTTTTGGAGAACGGGGTTGGTTTCTGTGTGATACACGGAAACGATATCGTGGCCCGGTGCCAGGCCGACTGCCGTGCAGGAGAGCGGATCGATGTCGGAATCATCACCGACCCCGCCCACCGGCGGCGCGGGCTGGCGTCGAGCGTGGCGGCAGCGACTGTCGAGTACTGCCTGAGCCATGGATTCAGCGTGGTTGGCTGGCACTGTGACTATGATAACCCTGGATCGTGGAGGACAGCAGAGAAGGTAGGGTTTGAGCGAGCGTGCGAGTACTCTTACTACTACTATATCTACGAGCTGCCTGACCAGTTGTCCCAACTGGGTTGGTCCTCTTTCAAGCGGGGTGAATATCAGAAGACTGCCAACTTTTACGAGCAGGTGTTTGCCCTGCGGGAAGAAAATCCGGACTATTACTACAACTGCGCTGCAGAGGCATGGGGCGCGCTGGGTAATGAGGAGAAAGCGCTCGAGTACCTGATCCTCGCTGCAGAGCAGGGCTGGGCGCACCTGGAGTACACCCAGCAGGCAGAGCGGTTGCAGTTGCTACATGGCAGCCCGGAATGGGAGCAGGTTCTGGCGCGGATAGCGCAGAATGCTGCATAGAAGTACTGAGGAGCAAGGAAATGCAGATAAAGACAGATAGCAGACAGATATCGATCGCCGGTGCGCCCGATATCCCAGGGCTGATCTTCCGGGGGTTCCTCGGCGAGGCGGACTACCCGGCGATGCTCGCCGTGATCGAGGCATCCAAACAGGTCGACGGACTAGAGCGAACCGATTCGCTGGAGGATGTCACCCGTAACTACCAACACCTGCAGAACTGCGATCCGTACCGCGACATGCTATTCGCTGAAGTTCAGGGCGAGGTAGTAGGCTATAGTCGCGTGTGGTGGAACCAGACCGACGGTGGCAAGCGGATCTACAGCGGTTTCGCATTCCTGCAGCCAGAGTGGCGGCACAAGGGCATTCGCCGCGCCATGCTTCGTCACAACGAGCGCCGCATGCGCGAGATCGCCGCGAGCCATCCGCAGGATGGGGAGCGCTGGTTCGAAGCTTGGTGCGCCGAAGAGGAGGAACACTGGGAATCGCTGCTGGTCGGCGCTGGATATCGCGCAGTTCGCCACGGTTTTCAGATGGTGCGACCTGACCTGGAAGATATCCCAGAATTGCCGTTGCCTGAGGGACTGGAGGTTCACCCGGCACAGGCAGACCAGTTCCGAGCTATCTTTGATGCCGCCAAAGAGGCCTTTCGTGATTCATGGGAGTACTCGGACGACTGGTGGACTGATGAGGGATTCGAAGCGTGGCAGCACGAGTCCACATTCCAGCCCGAGTTGTGGCAGGTGGCCTGGGACGACGACCAGGTGGCAGGGATGGTCCTGAACTTTATCGGGCACGACGAGAACGAGGAGTACAACCGCCAGCGCGGATACACGGAGACGATCTGTGTACGCCGCCCCTGGCGACGGCGTGGGCTCGCCCGAGCCCTGATCGCCCGCAGCTTAGATGTGCTCAAGGAACAGGGTATGACCGAAGCGGCCCTGGGCGTGGATACAGAGAACCAAAGCGGAGCGCTGCGCCTCTACCAGAGCATGGGGTTCCGCCCCGTGAAGCGGAATAGCGTCTACCGCAAGCTCATGGAGGAATGAGATGAGTAGTGTAGCAGTGTTAGATCGTGTTCAAACACCAACTGATGCACCGGCTAATGCCGGTTTGAGGATTCGTTCGTTCCGCGGCGAGGCGGACTATGCGGTCATGCATCGCATCATCGCCGGCGCCAAGGAAGAGGATCAGACCGAGTGGGCAACTTCCGTAGAGGACATTGCCCGCAACTACCGCCACCTGACCAACTGCGATCCCTACCAGGACATGTTCTTCGCCGAGGTAGATGGCCAGGCAGTGGGATACAGCCGCGTCTGGTGGCAGCAGGAGCTGATAGGTACGCGCCTGTACCAGCACTTTGCCCACCTGCTCCCCCGGTGGCGAGGAAAAGGCATCCGCCGCGCCCTGCTGCAGCGAAATGAGCGTCGCCTGCGCGAAATCGCGGACAGCCACCCAGACAC
>JASFLR010000100.1:0-8121 GCA_050117995.1 Anaerolineae bacterium | reverse complement strand
TGAGGGTACGGCCGTGGTCGGCAGCTATAGCAACACGGGCACCGCTACCGGCAGCTACAATGGAACCACCGACCAGGACACTGACCCCAGCTCCTACTTTGGCGCCGACCCGGGCCTTACCGTCAGCAAGGCATGCAAGGAGGGTACGGAACCGGTGCCGCAGGAAGGGCCGGCGTTCTTTACGGTGACTTTTGCGAACGACGGCAACGTGGCCCTGTCGATCACGGCGGATGAAGATCTGTGGGATGGCATCACCACGATCATGGCCGGAACCGCCTTCGATCTGGCGGCCGGCGAGAAGAAAGCGTTCGAAGTGACCGCGGAGGGCTCCTTTGTCGGCCAGGCAGCGGTGGCCAAGACGGTCCAAGCTTCGGCCACCTACACCGACGATGCAGGCAGCTCGAGGCTCGTGGAAGGCTCTGACAGCGCCTCCTGTCGGGTGGGCAGCCGGCTCAACGTGCTCAAGTGGACGGACGGCGCGGTCGACGCCACCAAGGGCTGGACTTTCAGCCTGTGGGTGGGCGCGCAGGGTTTCGGCGGCACGCAGCTCGCCACCGACAACACCTATGACGATGCGGACGGCATCCTCGACTTTGACAACGAGAACCTGGACCGCCTCCAGGCCTATACGCTTTGCGAGCACGAGGTGAACGCCGGCTGGACCTCCTTCTGGCAGGTGGATAGCGACGGCGACGACACCGTCGACACCATCGTGCCAGCCTACAACCCGAATCCGGGGGCAGACGTTGGCAACCGCTGCGTGGATCTCGGCGCCGGCACCGGGATCGACCTCCTGAGCGACGGTGGCACGCTGCTCTTCCTGGTCAACAACGCCCACCCCGGCGGCGACTCCCGCGCCCCAGGCTACTGGAAGAACTGGAACGCCTGCACCGGCGGCGGGCAGCAAGACACGGCCGAGGCGAACGGCGGGTGGACGGCTGGCTTCTGGCTGGTGGACGACGTGCTGAACCCGTCGGTCGGGGGCGGCATCACATGGGATGACCTCCTCGAGGATGGTTTCACCTTCACCGTCGATCAATGCGCGGTGGCGGTGGATCTGCTCGACAACCGCGCTATTGGTGACCCCAGCGCCGTCGGCGACGGGCCCAAGATGTCCAACGACGCGGCCTACAGCCTGGCTGCGCAGCTACTGGCAGCCCAGCTCAACTTTGTCGCGGGCGCAGAGACGTGCGACGCCGCGACCTACGCAGTTCTGTCGGCCGAAATGCTGCTCGATGAATATGACTTCGACGGCACCGGTGACGTGCTCAGCAACAAGGACAAGAAGGTGCGCAAAGACTACGCCTACGCCCTGGAGTTGGCCGACACGCTGGGCGACTACAACAACGGCGGGCTCTGCACCGGTTCTGACACCCCGCCCACGGATGAGCCGCCAGCGGTAACCATCGCCAGCCCGGCGGACGGCGACAAAGTCAGTGGCGACTGGGTGGTCCTGAGCGCAACCGCTATCGACGACCACGGCGTGACGAGCGTCGTTTTCGAGGTCAACGGCTCAAGCCTCCCGGCAACCCTTGACTCTGGCATCTGGTCCGCCACCTGGTATCTCGACGGTGTCGCGGATGGCGGCTATACCATCGTCGCCACCGCCACCGACACGGACGGTCAGACCGACAGCCACAGCATCGAGGTCACGGTGGACAACATCGAGGATCAGCCAATCGGAGTCGCAGAGCTGAGTCCCAGCAGCGCCTGGACAAAGCCGAACATATCCTGGGCCGCCACGGTCGCCGTGAGCCTCGACTCTGGTGTCGCAGACGCCATCGTCACCGGCGTTTGGAGCGACGGCAGCATCGTCCAGTGCACAGCGGACGCGTCGGGCGCCTGCTCGGTCACCCTGGAGAAGATCAGCAAGAAGACTGCCTCCGTCGACTTTACCGTGACCGACATCAGCAAGGCGGGGTTCGCCTTTGTTCCCAGCGATGCAACCTTCGTAGTCGTGCTCAAGCCAGAATAGTGCCCGCGGGCGCTCACTTGATGGCGGTGGCAGGCAATGCCTGTCACCGGCATCCCTGTGGATTCCTATGATGCGACAGCACTCTACAGCGGAGACCTCTTGCCTTAAGGGTGAATGGCGATGACATCTACTTCACACACCGTCGGGCTCCTGGAGCCCGGGGATCGGTTCCAACATACGTTCGTGAATGCGCGCAACGGTTGGCAGGTATTCCTGCCCCTTATCCAGTGCTGAGGTGGCGGGGCAGCGCGCAGCAGCGGCGTCGGTCGCTGGCGCGCCGCGACGCCGAGCTCCGCTACCAAGCAAATAAACTATACACGAGGAGAACTATGAAGCAAAGGGTTTGTATCATCGTAAGTCTACTGGTTGTTTCCATTTTACTGGGCGCCTGCGCCACGACGAGCGCGGAGGCGCCGGCGTCGTACAGCGATCCGTTCGCTTATTGCGCCGCGGTGGGGACGGTGGACGCCCCCGATGCGCGCTACACCGGCGAGGCGATGCCCGCCGCGGTGGTGGAGGCCCTGGTCCAGCAAGGGGTGGTCACGGCCGACGCGCCGCCCGACTTCCAGCAGAACGCCGTCTGGCGCTGCATGGACGGCCAGGTGTGGGCCTGCCACTTTGGCGCCAACCTGCCCTGCCAGGAGCGCGCCGACACGTCACAGACTCCGACGGCGGAGATGGAAGCGTTCTGCCAGACCAACCCCAGCGCCGAGGTGATCCCGGCGGCTGTCACGGGACGGGCGACCGTGTACGAGTGGAAGTGCAGCGAGGGCCAGGCGGTCGTGGTCAAGCAGGTCTTTAGCAGCGACGCACAGGGCTTTCTCTCTGACTTTTGGTTCGAGCTCAAGCCCTGATCGGCAGCGTGGATGGCCAGGAGAAGGATCTGTGCCGTCCATTCAGCGGATATGTAGAGAATCCCAATAGATCGATTGAGGAGAGAAAGATGAAGACAAGGTATGATTTCCAGAAAGGCAGTCCGCTCCACCGGCTGCTGTCTGTAGGCAGCCTCCTGACTATCGTGCTGGCTCTGCTGGTGCCGGGTCTGGCGTCCGCGGCAGGCAACCCAACCGCCGCGCCCTATATCATCGTCTTCAAGGATTCGGTGGATCCAGCGGCCGAGGCGCCGGGCCTGGCCCACGCCTATGGCCTGCAGCCTGGCTTTGTCTACCAATACGCGCTGAAGGGCATGTCGGCGGTCGTGCCGACCGGGCGCCTGGTGGCCCTGCAGCACGACCCGCGCGTCGCCTATGTGGTTGAAGATATGGAGCGCCACATTAGCGCCCAGACCCTGCCCACCGGCATCAGCCGCATCTTTGCCGACGAAAACGCGAATCTCGATATCGATGGCAGCGACGACTGGCGCGTGGACGTGGATGTGGCCGTCATCGATACCGGCATCGACTTCCAGCACCCAGACCTGAATGTGGTCGGGGGTGTCAACTGCACCGACAAGATCTTCAACCCCACCTGCACGTACGGCGGGGACGATGATCATTACCACGGCACGCATGTGGCCGGCACCATCGGCGCCCTCGACAACGACATCGGCGTGGTGGGCGTGGCGCCCGGGGCGCGTCTGTGGGCGGTCAAGGTCCTCAACAAGCGCGGCAGCGGCTGGAGCTCGTGGATCATCGCCGGCATCGACTGGGTGGCCGAAAATGCGGACACCATCGAGGTGGCCAACATGAGCCTGGGCGGCAGCGGCTTCAGCCAGGCCGAGTACGACGCCATCCAGGGCGCTGTGAACAAGGGCGTGGCCTTCGCCGTGGCCGCCGGCAACGAGGACGACGACGCCAACAACTACAGCCCGGGCGGCTTTGACAACGTGCTATCCGTCAGTGCCCTGGCCGACTTTGATGGCCAGCCCGGAGGCCTGGGCAGCCCCACCTGCCGCGATGATCAGGACGACACGCTGGCCGATTTCAGCAACTGGGGTCCTGAGGTAGACATCGCCGCCCCCGGGGTGTGCATCCTGTCCACGTACCCGCTGGAACAAGGCGAGTATGGCATCATCAGCGGCACCTCTATGGCCAGCCCGCACGTGGCCGGCGCCCTGGCGCTGCGGGCCAGCCGCTACCCCCCCAGCAACGCCACGGACGTATACGCCCTCTACGATCTCGTCAAGAACGCGGGCAACCTCGACTGGACGGACGACTCGGGGGATGGCGAGCAAGAGCGGCTGTTGGACGTCAAGAGCAGCAGCCTCTTTGATCCGGTGCTGGTGGCGGGCAGCGGGGGTGGCGGCGGCAACACCGCACCCAGCGTGAACATCGACAGCCCGGCGGATGGTGCCAGCTTCACCTCAGGGACCTCCATTGGCTTTTCTGGTATCGCCACGGACGCCCAGGACGGCGACCTGACCGGCAACCTGGCCTGGACGTCCAACCTGGATGGACCCGTCGGCATCGGCGGCTCCTTCAGCGCCACGTTGAGCGAGGGTACGCACACCATCACCGCCTCGGTCACCGATTCGGGCGGCCTCAGCGGCGAGGCGTCCATCACCGTCGTGGTGGAAGCCAGCAGCGGCGGCGGGATCAGCCTGAGCGTGCAGACCTACAAGGTGAGAGCGGAAAAGTACGCCGATCTGACTTGGAGCGGCGCGGCGTCGGCCAATGTGGATGTGTATCGCGATGGAAGCAAGGTGGCGACCACGCCCAACAATGGCGCTTACTCAGACGGTCCGCTGGGAAAGGCCATTAGATCGGCTACCTACAAGGTGTGCGAGGCGGGGACCAGCACTTGCTCCAGCGTCGTGGAAGTGACCTGGTAGGGAAAGACGCGGACCAGGGCCGTCTGCGTCGAGATGGCCCAGGACGTGCCTGCGATGCCGGTGGTCAGGGCCAGCAGGAGGACTGGCGGTCGATCGGGACAGTGGTCCGCGACCGCCAGTCCTGGATGGCTCACACAGGCGGTTGGCAACTTGAAGCGCGCCCTGGCGCCCAACGAGCAGTTCCAGCGGATGGCCTCGCTTCGCTGGGCAGCTGCTGAACTGCAGCGTTAGGTGGCAACCGCTGATAGTGTTGGTTCCACTGGTCATTCAAGATCGTCCCTCTACCGCGTTTCGCTGTTCGCTCACTGTGCCAGTACGATATCGGCGAGTGGTGCCCCAGCATGGATCGTATTCAGCTGCAAGAGCTGGGTTCAGTTGTGATTGCTCAGGGCGCGGCCTATGGTCGCAATTGCAATTACCCCGACCGGCATTGCCTGCCTTGGATTTGACAAGTCTATAATCCCAAGTTAAAGTGATTACAAGTTGGTAATCTATATAGATAGGGGGCCACGTCCTGATGCTTCAGTCAGTTGAAGCACTTGTCGAGCAGTTCCGAACAGAAGGCCACAAGATCACGCCCCAGAGGCGTGCGATCTTTGAGGCTCTGATCGAAGACGACAGCCATCCTACAGCTGAGGAGATCTATCAACGCGTCGGGTCCGTGATGCCCGACATCTCGCGCACCACAGTCTATAACACGTTGCACGAATTGGTCGCCGTGGGTGCGCTTGTCGAGGTCGCAGATCTATCCGGAGGTGGGGCCAGATACGATACCAGCACCAGCCAACACCACCACCTCTTCTGCCTTGGCTGCCACGCACTGGTGGACATCGACCGGGATTTTCAGCGGATAGAGCTTCCACCCAACGAGACAGCGGGCTTTTCCATTGTCCGCCGTCAGGTGACATTCTACGGCTACTGTCCTAACTGCCAGGAGAAACCAAACGGGTAGACAGGCCAGGAAAAGCTACGCAGGTTCATCGCAGAATCGCGCCGTTTGGCTGCGGCAGTGGTCGATATGCTATGAACTTGCCTGCTGTTGAGGTCAAGAATCTTGCGAGGAGGTGCATATGAGAAAAGCCTGAAACCGCGAAGGCAAGAGAGCGAGACGAATACCCGAAAGTGAGAATAATCGTTACTTGATGGACAGCAAGATACCATCGTTCATTGCAACACAGTGCATGAGTTCAGACAGCGAAAGGAGACAAGCTTATGAGTAGCGAAAAGAAGGGCCCCGTCATGGGCAGAACCAACCCAATCGTAGCCGGCGGTGGCACGACAAACCGGGACTGGTGGCCGGACCAATTGAACCTGAGTATTCTGCACCAGCATTCCTCCCTATCCAATCCGATGGGCGAAGAGTTCGACTATGCCGAGGAGTTCAAGAAACTCGACCTGGAGGCCCTAAAGAAGGACCTCTATGCGCTGATGACCGACTCGCAGGACTGGTGGCCGGCCGACTATGGTCACTACGGGGGACTCTTTATCCGGATGGCGTGGCACAGCGCAGGCACCTACCGCATCGGCGACGGCCGTGGCGGTGCAGGGTCCGGCACCCAGCGCTTTGCGCCCCTCAATAGCTGGCCGGACAACGTCAACCTCGACAAGGCGCGCCGTTTGCTCTGGCCGATCAAGCAGAAATACGGTAAGAAGATCTCGTGGGCCGACCTGATGATCCTCGCCGGCAACTGCGCTCTGGAGTCGATGGGATTCAAGACTTTCGGCTTTGCGGGGGGGCGCGAGGACGTCTGGGAGCCGGAAGAGGACATCTACTGGGGTGCAGAAGAGGAATGGCTGGCTACGAGCGACAAGCCCAAGAGCCGTTACTCCGGTGATCGGGAACTCGAGAATCCGCTCGCTGCCGTACAGATGGGCCTGATCTACGTCAATCCGGAAGGTCCGGACGGCAACCCGGATCCGGTCGCCTCCGGCCTTGACGTTCGAGAGACCTTTGCGCGCATGGCCATGAACGACGAGGAGACCGTTGCCCTCGTCGCCGGCGGACACACCTTTGGCAAATGCCATGGCGCAGGCGATCCCGCCCATGTCGGTCCGGAGCCTGAGGCTGCCCCCATCGAGGAGCAAGGCCTCGGCTGGAAGAGCAGCTTTGGCAGTGGCAAGGGCGATGACACGATCAGCAGCGGCCTGGAAGGTGCCTGGACACCGAACCCGATCCAGTGGGACATGGGCTATTTCGACATGTTGTTCGGCTACGAGTGGGAACGCACCAAGAGTCCCGCCGGCGCCTGGCAGTGGACGCCAAAGGATATCGCCGAAGAGGACCTCGCGCCATCCGCCCACGACCCGTCAAAGCGGGTCCCGCCCATGATGAGCACGGCGGACCTCGCGCTCAGGTTCGATCCGATCTATGAGCCGATCGCACGGCGGTTCCACGAGAACCCGGAAGAGTTCGCGGACGCCTTTGCCCGGGCGTGGTTCAAACTGACGCACCGTGACATGGGCCCCCGCTCGCGCTACCTTGGTCCGGAAGCTCCCGCGGAGGAGCTGATCTGGCAGGACCCGGTGCCCCCAGTCGATCACGAGTTGATCGACGCGCAGGACATCGCAGATCTCAAAGGCAAGATCCTTGCCTCGGGCCTGTCGATCCCGGAATTGGTCTCGACCGCCTGGGCGTCGGCATCCACATTCCGTGGATCCGACAAACGCGGCGGTGCAAACGGGGCGCGCATTCGTCTTGCGCCCCAAAAGGATTGGAAGGTCAACCAACCGGCCCAGCTGAAGGGTGTGCTGCAAACCCTTGAGGGAATTCAGAACGAGTTCAACAGCGCGCAGCCGGGTGGGAAGAAGGTTTCGCTCGCCGACTTGATCGTCCTGGGTGGATGCGCAGGTGTCGAGCAGGCTGCGAAGGATGCCGGTTATGATTTGACCGTTCCCTTCACACCGGGACGCACCGATGCTTCGCAGGAGCAAACCGACGTGGAGGCATTCGCCGTACTCGAACCGGCTGCAGACGGCTTCCGCAACTACCTGAAGGCCAAGTACGCCGTATCGCCAGAGGAGCTGATGGTCGATCGTGCGCAACTGCTGACGCTGACCGCTCCCGAGATGACGGTACTCGTCGGCGGTATGCGCGTCTTGAATGCCAACTTTGAGCAGTCCCAGCACGGCGTCTTCACCAAGCGACCAGAGACGCTCACCAATGACTTTTTCGTGAATCTGCTCGACATGGGCACTACGTGGAAAGCCACCTCGGAAGACGAGGATCTGTTTGAGGGTCGCGATCGCGCAACGGGCGAGCTCCAGTGGACGGGCACCCGTGTCGACCTCGTCTTCGGTTCGAATGCCCAGCTGCGGGCCCTGGCGGAGGTCTACGGATCTGAAGACGCCCAGGAAAAGTTCGTGCACGACTTTGTAG
>JASFLR010000099.1:0-8123 GCA_050117995.1 Anaerolineae bacterium | reverse complement strand
CAGGCGCTGCAGCCTTGATGACGGCCCTCCACCCCGACTGGACGCCAGCGCAGATCCAATCTGCCCTGTCGTCCACTGCCGTGCCTGACAACGTGCTCAAGGAGGATGGCGCGACACCGGGCGATCCCTTTGACTATGGGGCGGGCCGCATCGACGTCAGCCTCGCTGCCCAGGCCGGCCTCGTCCTGGACGAGACCACGAACCACTTTGAGGATGCTGACCCCGAACTCGCCGGCGATCCCACTGCGCTGAACCTGGCCACTCTGGCCAACGGGGATTGCCCAGCCACCTGCTCCTGGACCCGCACCCTCAAGAGTACCCTGGACGGTGCTGCTGACTGGACAGCCTCCGTGGTTGGGGAGAGCCCCGGCCTGGTGGTGGATGTCACGCCCACGAGCTTCAGGGCGGTCGGCTCCAGCCCCATTGAGCTGGAGATCACCGCCGATACGGCTGGCTTCAATGCTGCGCTGGATGGCGTCGACGGCTGGGGCTTTGCCTGGATCGTGCTGGAGAGCGTGGATCAGGTGACCCTGCAGTTGCCGGTCGCGGTGAAGAAAACCTACACGTCGGCGCCTCTACTCCTCAGCAAGGAGCCGAGCGTGCTTGAGGCGCCCACGGACAGTATCGTCGAGTATACCCTCGTGGTGACGAACCGCGACACTGTCGCCCATACCTACAGCCTTGCCGATACCCTGCCGGCTGGCGTCGAGTACGTCGCCGATTCGGCGACGGGCGGCCTGGTCTACGATCCAGGCACCCGCCAGCTCACTTGGGAGGGCGAGATCCAGCCGGGAGCCATCGAGTACGAGATCACGCCTGTCGATCACATACCGTACCTCAACCTCGCCGATCTCGGTGCGTCGGGCATCTGTGAGACCTACTTCCCTGATGAGAATGCGTGTGACGATGCCGTGCTCAGTTGGGGTCTGGGAAGCTACAGCTACACCTTCTATGGCGAGACGCTCACCGAGGTAGACCAATCCTCCAACAGCATGATCTTTGGTCCCGAAGGCTGGCTGGGTACTGCTTGCTCTGCCTGCAACCAACTCCTGCCCGAACCGACCGAGATCAACCAGGTCCTTGCCGGGCTGTGGCGCGACACCTTCCCGGGACTGGGAGGACAGGGCGAGTTCTATGGCGCGCTGCTCGACCAGTTCTTGGCCAATCCTGATGATGTAGTGTTCTATGGCAACTGGCACGACGTCGGCCAGTACGATGCTCTGGGGATCACCAGTCGCCACGCCATCGCCATCGTGATGGACGGCCAATCAGAGCCCGCAGGACGTATCTACTACATCTATGATGATATCACCGGCGACCTGACGGAGAATGGATTTACCGTGGGTGTGGAAAACAAGATGGGCGATATGGGTGAGACGTGGGCCTATGCTCCCTGCCTCGGTGGCTCCTGCATCCCAGGCGATCCGGTGGGCTCGCCACCGGCCAACGGAACGACACTGCGGCTGGATCCGGTTGTCGCCAGCGAAGACTATATCAAGACCTTCACCTACCAGGTTCAGATCACGGCGGGTGCTGGCACCCTGCTGACCAATCTCGCCGAGGTCACCAGCAACTCCACCGACCCGGAAGTGGCCTCGATGTGGGCCATGGCCGACGTGTCGGTCCTGGAGGCCTCGCCGGTCTGGTACCTTTACCTGCCCGCCATACTGAAAAACTACTAGGCGGACTGTAACCACCCGTCAAGAGGGGGCCGCGGGATCCGATCCCGTGGCCCCCTTGGGCTTGTTCGGCCAGAGATGTCCGAACAAACGGGCCCCTGATTCTTCAGGGACCCGGCTGCTGCTGTCTTGAGCATATCAGGGCGCTAGGGCAGAACCACCTGGTCGATGACGTGGATGATGCCATTGTCCGCCATGATATCGGTCGCTATGATACTGGCCGTGCGCCCGTTTGCATCAGTCAGCACCCCGCCACTCTGGAAGAGGAAGCCGCGCTGCAGTGTGCGCAGACGGTCCGAGGCCAAGATATCAGCAGAGTCGCGACGGCCGTTCAGCACGTGGTACAGGAGAACTTGGGTCACCAGCTCCTGATTGCCCAACAGCTCCTCAGGCGTCAAGTTTAGTTCACCGAGCAGAGCGTTGAACGCATCGTCTGTCGGAGCAAACACGGTAAACTGACCATTTCCATCAAGGGTCTCGAATACGGCCGGATCTGCTGCAAGCAAGGCCTGGATCAGTATGGAGAATTCACCCGTTTGGGCGTTTGCGTCCAACGCGACATCGACAATTGTTGTTCTCTCGGGCTTCATGGCCAACGCCGGCACGGCGCCTACGGCGAATAGTACAGCTACCAAGAAGATGGGCAAGATTTGATTCAGTCTTTTCGTCATTTTGTCTCTCCTTTTATCGTGTAGTTGGTTTGAAATCATGCCCTAATTATATAGTATTATCAAGGTTTTGTCAATACTTTGAAAGGTATTCTTATATAACCTTAACGTGCTATGGCTGTTTGCCACGCATTGAAGAGATCTTGCGGTTCGCTAGGGTGGTTGCTTCTGGTTAGCGACCCACAGGTTCTGGGCCGCAGCATACATCGAGGCTAGATAAGGCGGGCATCACGCTGTCAGTATTCAGCCTGGGGCGTGCACAGGGTCAACCGGTTCCCGTTCTTTATCGACGAGGCATCTGCAGGACTTCCGGGGAAATGGGGCCATTGGCCAGTATCACGTTGTGGAACTCCTTGATGTCCAACTTATCGCCGACCCTGTCCATCGCCTGTTGGCGCTACTCCCGGATCTCGAGCGATGCTAGCTCCCCGGGTGGAGCACAATCGTATAGGCTCCGTTGGTGTCCAGATCTTCTCTTGTATCCACGCGGGTGATGATCACTCCCAGCCTGTCATGCTGCTTGGTGTTGGTGCCTGCAATGATGTAGCTGGTCGCACCATCCGCACCCATGTGCTTGACAGTCGCAGGCGATACGGTCTGCGCTTCCACAGAGTTATCCATCAGTTGCCACAGCTGCACCTCAAAGGTCGCGGCGGCCCCAGGCGCGCCCCGGACCTCGATTGTCAACAGATAATCTCTGGTGGTTTCCAACTCTACCTCGACAAGGTCTACCCCGAAACTGCTTGGGATTCCAGCCGGATAGGGTTGCTCCGCGGCAGAGTAGACAATCTTCTCGCCCTGGTAAGTGATAGTGTCTGCGGGCGGGGTGTGATATAGGTTGTGCGGGTCATAGAATCCGCAGTCGGCAGGTATGCCCGGCTCCAAGCATCGGCCGCTGTCCAGCCGCAGGGCATAGATAGCACGGGCGTAATCCAGCAAGCTCTGCTTGTAGGTCTCGAACGGGCATGGCGAGTTATCCAGGGCCTCATCCATGATGGCGGGCATCGCTTGGACGAAACCATCTGACGCTACCACGTCCGCGAAATCACCGCTATACAGGGTCATCAACACCTGCCGGATCACCGCCATGCCAGCGGCGGGTTTCTCGACGCCATTGCTCATGCCCCCGCACTGCTCGTACAGAAAACGCCAGTAGGCAGCTCCGTGATAGCCAATGATCCGCCCATAGCTTTTGTTCAGATCTCCCTCCGATATCCCTTCCCACCCCAAGAAGCCCCGGGCGTGGAGCGCATACGCGCGCGATCCCCACGTCTGCTTGAACTCTTGGTCTGGTTGCCCCACCGAGGAAGCTAGGACGGCCATACCTTCCGTGATGAACCGCCAGGCGCCATCCGGCCCGCCAAGCTGGCCCCTTCCACCCAGGTGCTGGTGGATGTTGATCTGGTGGTGGTGAAAGAGCTCGTGGTGAAAGGTGCTCAGCAGCCCGTCCGTGAGCGTTTCATATTCTACCACGCCCCGGCTGACGTTGAGGGAGATACCCGAGTGGCCCCGCCCGGGTGCCCTGCCGTGAAACCACGTCTCGCTATCGGTCAGGGCGACACTCAGCCGTTCCGCATCCTGACCAGATCGATGGCTTTTCCACTCCGGATGCCAGCGGAACCCCCAGTCGTCGCTTTGGGTGCGGTAGGCCTCGACCATTGCCGGGATCAGCTCATTCTGCAGGTAATCGGAGACGCGTTCTCTGGGAAGCCAGGTGGCAGGTTCGCGGACGTCTTTGCGGAAAGGGATCATATCGCAGTAGTAGACTATCAGCTCGTCGGGCGCAGCGCCAGGCAACGTCTCCCGCACCTCGGGTAGCGGCACGATCCACTGGTTTTCCAGGAGGAGGGCATGATCCTGGCCAAAGCTATACAGCGGTTCGGCTGAAGGTTGTCGGCCATCGGTAACGAGCAGTTCGTAGCGCATATAGCCAGTTGGCGTCGTGCTCGACCTCCCATCAGAGGTGATGGCTTCCGTGAACTCGTGGCGTAGCACAACCGTGACATCCGACTGCGTGACACTTGTGTTGTTTGGGATCCAGCGGGACTCTCGCCATACCTGGATCCTGGGTGGCGACTCGCTCTCGAGATCGGGATCACCATGCTGGGTCTCGACCCTGAGCACAACAGTCACACCGGGCGCTGGCACGTCAATCCCCGTCAGCTCCACGACGAGCGTCCGTTCAGCCGGCTCCGTCAGCATGCCGCTGCGGCGCAGCACCAGGTAAGGTACATCTCGCGTTTCCGGAGGCACGGCGTCCACCGTCTGGCCGTTCTGGGTCCGGAAATTGATGGTCGCCCCGGAGACTGCCTGCAAGGCAACAGCTGGCTCGGAACCTGTGTGCGGTTCCGCCGATCCGGGCTCAGCACCCATCGAGCTTTCGGGCCATCCCCCCATTAGTATTATGACAATCATCAAAGCTGTAAAGCTGACTTTGTACCCCTTCACCTCAACCTCCTGCCAATACATCCACGCTCACTACTTACCATTATCGGCCTTGGACCGTTACCGAGGCGTTTGCAGCAGCGTTTGCTGAGGCGTTACCTGGCAGAGAAGCTATTGCTCACGTGGGCTACTTATGGTATAATTACCAGCGTCAGGAGAGAGGCGTATGGCTCAACCAGAACACTCCAAGTTTCTCAGGCTCTGCCTGCTGGGACCACCACACGTGGAGGATGACGGGGCGACGGTCTCTATACCCACACGCAAAGCCACGGCTTTGCTCGCTTACCTGGCCGTCACCGGCCAAGTTCACAGCCGCGAGACGGTAGCTACCATGTTCTGGCCAGAGTACGAACGGTCGCGGGCATTTGCCAACCTGCGCCGCACCCTGTGGCTCCTCAACCAAGCACTCGGCAAGGGGTGGCTGGATGCAGGCGCCGAGACCATTGGGCTGAGGCAAGAGGCCGGCCTATGGCTGGACGTTGTTGTATTTCGCGACCATCTATCCGCCTGCCCGGCGGAGGAGCCGGCAGAAACCGAGGCCTGCTCCGCCTGTCTGACCTCCCTGGCTACCGCAGCGGCCCTCTATCGCGACGATTTTATGGCTGGCTTCACGCTGCCCGACAGCCCGCGGTTTGATGAGTGGCAGTTTTTCGAGCGAGAAGGTCTGCGCTCCGAGCTGGCCGGCGCTTTGCAGCGGCTGGTGCGCTGTCACGCTGCCCGGCATGACTATGAGCTGGCCATCGCCCATGCCCGAAGCTGGCTGGCTCTCGATCCCCTGCACGAAGCGGCTCACCAGGCGTTGATGCGCCTCTACGCTTGGGCCGGGCGGCGCACCGCTGCCCTGCGCCAGTACCAGGAGTGTGTGCGTATCCTTGAAGAAGAGTTGGGCGCCCAACCGGAAGAGGCAACGAGGCGGCTCTACGAGGACATCCAGGCCGGGCAGCCCCCCTCGCCGCCCGGCGAGTCCGACGGGGGCCCTCAGGGGCAGGTGCCCCGCAAGAATCTTCCATCTCAGCCCACGCCGTTTGTCGGGCGCGAAGCCGAACTGGCCGAGATCGCCCGGCTGCTCCAAGATCCCGACTGCCGGCTGTTGACGCTGGTCGGCCCTGGCGGCGTTGGCAAGAGCCGCCTGGCCCTCCAAGCAGCTGCACAGCAAGCCGACCTCTTGCCTACTCGCTACGTTGACGGCGTCCACTTTGTGCCGCTTGCCGGGGTTAGTGCGGCCGAGTTCGTGGTGCCCGCTATCGCCAGCGCCCTGAGTTTTTCCTTCTACGAGCAGGAAGGTGCCGATGCGCGGCAGCAGTTGCTCGACTACCTGCAAAACAAGCGGATGCTCCTGCTACTGGACAACTTGGAGCACCTGCTTGACAAAGTGGACCTCCTGGCTGATATCCTCGACCAGGCGCTTGGCGTACGGCTGTTGGTCACATCCCGCGAGCGGCTGAACCTGCAATCCGAGTGGGTTATAGAAGTGCCAGGCCTGCGCTGTCCTGGTGACGATCCAGTCGGGCCGCTGCCAGAGTACGATGCAGTGCAACTTTTCCTGAGTAGGGCAGGCCAGGTTGACGCAGGCTCTTCCCCCTTGGAGGAGACGATCCCGGATCTGGGCCGCATTTGCCAGCTCGTTGACGGACTGCCCCTGGCCATCGAGCTCGCCGCGGCCTGGACCAAGATCCTATCCAGCAGCGAAATTGTCGAGCACCTGTCGGGCGAGCTGGGGGCCGGTCTCGAAGTCCTGACCAGCTCGCTGCGGGACGTGCCGGATCGACATCGGAGCCTGGCGGCGGTCTGCGACCACTCCTGGGCGCTGCTTTCAGCGGAGGAACAAAGGACCTTTGCCCAGCTCAGCGTATTTCGAGGCGGGTTCCGGCGGGAAGCGGCCGAGCAGGTGGCCGGCGCTCGCCTGCCGCTCCTCCTGGCCCTGGTCGACAAGTCGCTGGTGCGTGCTTATCCCTCCGGCAGATTTGACGTGCACTCCATTCTGCAGCAGTATGCCGCCGGAAAACTGAGTGCGGATCCTCAGGAGGAGGCAGAGGCGCGGAAGCGACACAGCGACTACTTCCTGGCTTGGCTCCAGCAGCAGGAGGGCTCACTGAAAGGCGCTGACCAGATGGAGGCTCTGGCCGAGATCGGGGCCGATCTCGACAATGTGCGGGCAGCCTGGCGGTGGGCCATCGACCAGGGCCGGGTGGCAGAGATCCGCCAAGCCGCTCCCGGCCTGTGGTACTTTTACAGCATGCGCAGTCTGCTCGAGGAGGGTGAGCAGGCCTTTGCTCGGGCGGTGGAGATGCTAGAAGCCCGGGCTGGTCAGGGAAGCGACACGGACATCGCCCTGGGCCTGGTCCTGGCTTTCCATGGACGGCTGTGCGTGCGTCTTCTGTGCTTGGAAGACGGCGCTGCGGCGCTGCGGAAAAGTCTGGAGATCTTGCGCCCGCTGGATGCCCCGGAGGAACTGGGGCTGGCCCTCAGTTTCGCCTTCCGGCGCAGCGTCGTGAACAACATGGCAGAAGCTGAGAAGCTCCTTCAAGAGAGCCTGGCCATCAACCGCAAATTGGGGCGGCGGTGGGAGGTCGCATTCAGCCTGCTCCAGTTTGTGGCAGGTATGGCCACTGATTGGCGAGGCCTCGCTGACGAGGAGTCCTTGGGTCAGTACCTGCAAGAAAGCTACGACATCAGCAGCGAACTCGGCGATCGGTGGATTGCAACGGCTGCCCTTGTAATCAGGGCCGAGTACAACTGTAGCCGGGGGGAGATTCCCGAAGGCATCCACGACCTCGAGGAGAGCCTGGTTGTCATGCGTGAGATCGGAGATGGCCAGGCGGTACAGTATATTCTCGACAATCTAGGGTACTATTCCCGTATGTTGGGCCACTATGAAAAAGCGCGGCAGTACCATCTAGAAAGCTTGGACGTCGCCGATGAGGTCGGTGACGGACTGGGGGTGGCGGGCTCCCTTCAAAACCTGGCGGTGGTTGCCTACGACGAAGGCGAGTACGACAAGGCGATGCACTATGCCGAGCAGAGTCTGGCCATCCGCCGCCAGCTTGGAAGAACGTGGGAAACCGGCTATTCCCTCCAACTCTTGGGCGATATCGCGCTGGCTCGAGGAGAGGCCGACGAGGCCTTTCAGCGCTACCGCGAATCCCTGGATGTGGTCGAGGATTTCGAATGGCTGCAAGTCGATGCCTGGTGCTCTATGGGGGAAGCGTACCTGGTCCTGGGCGACATCGCGCAGAGCAAGCAGCACCTGCTCACCGCACTGGACCTCGCCGTGCGGAGCGAAGCGATGGATGAACTACTCAATACCCTCCGAGCCACGGCCCAGCTCGCG
>JASFLR010000098.1:0-8153 GCA_050117995.1 Anaerolineae bacterium | reverse complement strand
CCTCTTCCAGATGACCTATCCGGGTGCACCGAGTATCTACTACGGTGAGGAGATCGGAATGGAGGGCAATCACGACCCTGATTGCCGCCGTGGCTTTCCATGGGATGAGGGACAATGGGACGTGGACTTGAGGACTTTTGTTCAGCGCTGCATCTCGCTGCGAAAGGCACACCCCGCACTGCGGCGAGGCGATTTCGCCTGGTTGCTCGCAGAGGATGAGGTGGTAGCCTATGTGCGACGGCTGGAAGATGAGGCGGTCCTCGTCGCGTTGAACAACAGCCAGAAAGCTGTCACGGTTGATCTACCGGTCAGAGATATCCTGGACGAGGACATGCAGATACGTGAGGTTTGGAACGGCACGACCAAGCAGGTCCACGAGGGCAAGGTTCAGGCAGTGGACATACCGGCCCGATCAGGGACCGTGTTCCTGGCGGAGTCCGCGCCGGCCTCGTAGGGCGACAGACGCCGAGTCCAGCCCACAGGCGCCGTGGGATGGGCATGCGAGCATCCGTGCCCACACACCTGTGGATGCGTTAGGGAGCCTCAGGTGAGGCGCGTAACCTTGAAACGGAACATCTGCACCGGCTCGTCTGGGTCGGTGATCCCGGCCTTGTGATAGCGGGTCCAGTGCACCTGGTCTTCGACGGTATCGATGCCCTCCAGGTCCGGCAGCAAGAGCCCCCGCTTTCTGGGATCGTTTCTTGACTGGACGATAAGCCCGTACTGCCGGGGGTCCAGTTCGTCAAGGCCGTGCACTGGTTCCGGAGCACTCAGCACATCCACCTTGACGTCCAAGCTCTCCAGTTCGTCGGCGGTCACCGGACGGAAACGATAGTCGCGAGTAGCGGCGGAGATAGCGTTCCCGATGACCTCTTCTGCAACGGTGGAGCGAGTGGGCTCGATGGTGCCGATGCAGCCGCGGAGGGTACCGTGCCGCCGAATCGTGACAAAGGCACCTGCAGGACGCTGCAACTCCGCAGGGAGCCCGTCCGGCGCTTTTATCCGCACGCCATCCCGTATGAAGCGCTCGATCGCCCTTTGCGCCAGAACCACCAACGGATGCGACTCAGCCATCTGCTCCTCCTCGCTAACGCCCAAGTTGCTGCCCAGGGGCCGCCGCTGCCGTCAGAGTTTGCCAAGCACCTGACGCGCGATGACGAGCCGCTGGATCTCGCTGGTGCCCTCGCCAATCGCGCACAGCCGTTGGTCGCGGTAAATGCGTTCCACAGGATATTCTCGGCTGTAGCCATACCCACCGTGTATCTGAAGCGCCTTGTAGGCAGCCCGTTCGGCCACCTCTGAGGCATAGAGTTTGGCCATGGCAGCCTCTTTGGTATAGCGCAGCCCGGCATCTTTGCGCGCGGCAGCCCGGTAGATCATCAGGCGAGCAGCATCCAATTCGGTTGCGATGTCAGCGATCATCCATTGGATGGCCTGGAACTTGGCAATGGGCCTACCGAACTGGACGCGCTGTTTGGCGTAACGTTGTGCTTCATCGAAGGCAGCCTGCCCGAGACCAAGGGCCATAGCCCCAATGCTGATCCGCCCGGCATCCAGCGTAATGAGCATCTGCCTGAAACCTGCACCCTCCTCGCCCAGAAGGTTCTGAACGGGCACGCGGCAGTTCTCCAATGATAGCGCCGAGGTGACCGAACCCTTGAGGCCCATCTTGGGCTCATTCTTCCCAGGGATGAATCCGGGCATGCCTTTTTCGACGAGAAAGCAAGAGATGCCGTGGGTTCCAGCGGCCGGATCGGTCTTGGCAGTGCAGGTAACCACATCAGCGATCGCACCAGAAGTGATCCACATCTTGCTGCCATTCAGCACATACTTGTCGCCGTCCCGGACGGCAGTGGTCCGTGTTCCGCCGGCGTCAGAGCCAGCTTCGGGCTCAGTGAGCCCAAAGGCGCCTAGGCCCTGTCCAGAACAGAGTCTGGGCAGCCATTTACGTTTCTGTTCCTCCGTGCCAAACGAGTAGATCGGCCCGCAGCCCAGGGAAACATGAGCGGCAAAGATGAGCGCCGTTGAGCCGCACGCCCGGGCGATCTCCTCCACGGCAATGGCATAGCTCAGGTAGTCGCCTCCGCCCCCACCATACTCCTCGGGCAACGGCAGACCTAGAAGTCCCAGCTCGCCCATCTGGCGGATATTCTCCTCGGGGAACTCTTCGGTCTTGTCGACAAGCGCCGCCCGGGGCGCGACCTCCTTTTGGGCAAAGTCGCGCACCATATCGCGCACCATTTTCTGCTCTTCGTTGAGCTCAAAGTCCATGGTTGGTTGCCTCCTTTGGCATCAGGACTACAGGAAAGCGGTGAGCTAGCCAGCCGTCCGGGCCACCAGCTTGGGGTCGCCCCACACTGCCCAGGCCCACTCATGATTACCCAATCCATCGGTCACAAATTGAACCCGGGCCACATCGCCGGGCAGGGTAGGCATTTGAACCTCGTGCTCCTTCCACTCCTGGGCCCGCTGTGTGCCGCTCCATATTCGCCAGTCATTGACAAAGATGCGAAAGGCGACGAGGTTTCCCTCTGCCAGTTGCGACCCATCGCGGATGCCCGTGGCAAAGCGCAATCCAAGGTCTGTAATGTCGGGCGGTACGGGTACCTGATACTCTACAACAGCCGAACCCTGAACAGGTGGATGCTCCCAGAGGGCCATGCGCGTATCGCCAGCGCAGGCGGCCTCCCCCACCTGTATCTCCATGCCGGCGGGATCATGTTCCGCGGTCAGGACGGCCCGGCGGAAGTGCTCGACAAAGTCAAAGGACCAGGCCTGAAGAACGCCGGAGGTGGGTAATGGGCCTTGCTTCCATTTGAGGTACTCGACAAAGCTGGCAAGTTCGGCCACGCTCTCTGGAGTAAGGGATTCCAGTTGGCCTACGAGATGCTCCAGTTGCACCATTCTACTTGACCTCTCTTTCATAGTCTCCAGGTACAGGTGTGCCATCAGGAGGTGGCGATATCTTATGCTGCTGACGAGGACACAGCATCAGAACGGAGCATGACCGCCGTAATCTCCTTGAGCAGCTTGGCCGCCACCATGGCCGTAGAACCCCCGGCATCGCGATGCGGGTTAAGCTCGACAATGTCAGCACCCACCACGGGTACCCTCAATCCCTGAAGAAGCTGCAATAGCTCCCGCACCGAGAATCCCCCAGGCTCGTGATGAGATACACCGGGCACAAAGGCCGGATCCAGCACATCCAGATCTATCGAGACATATAGCGGGCCTTCCAGGCTCAGGTCCAGGCCAGGCCTCCAGTGGCGCATCTCGATGACCTCTACCCCAAAGCGATCGGCCTGGGCACGCTGATGGGGGTTCATGGTCCTTATCCCGACCTGTACCAGACGTGGCACCAGCCCGTCCTCCATGACCCTGGCAAAGGGACATGCATGCGAGATACGACTCCCTTCGAACTGGTCATAGAGATCGGGGTGTGCGTCCAGGTGAAGCACGGTCAGATCGTGGTACCTGGCGGCAAAGGCGCGTAGAATGGGATAGGTGATGGCATGGTCGCCGCCGAGGGATTGTACCCGAGCATCGCGGGCCAGCAGGTCCGCGACCGCCGACTCAATCTGGCCAAACGCCACCTCACCACTGCCCAACTCCAGATCCCCCAGGTCAATCCAGCGGGGCTCCTGGCCCAAGTCGGTGCCGTCCTCTGCAGATAGATTCGTCTCGCCCGAGCGAAGCGCCTCACGAATGCGCGACGGCGCCAGCGCAGCACCCTGCATGAACGAGGAGTTCTCGTCGCTGGGAATGCCGACGAGGACAATGCTTCCCGGCAAGATGTGATCGAAGGTGCCTGGCGCGGTGGATGGTGAGAAACCAGTGTACTGCGACTGTTGCGGCATCGGCGCTCCCTACAATATCAGGCTCAGGCCTACCTCTTCACCAAGCATCTTGCCGTTGCGCACAAAGCCAAGCTTCCGGTAGAAGCCCTCGGGGCTGCCCGGCCCCTGCCCACAACTGGTCTCGAGCACGGTTGCACCGGGCCTGGTGCGTACATGGCCAACCAGCAGGTCAATCGCCCGACGGCCGAAGCCTTTGCCATGATGCGGCCCAGCGATCATGAGCCGCCACAAGAAGTACTCCGGCCCCTCTGGATCGTCATACAGCATCATGAATCCCACAGGCATGTCATCGGCGCAAATGGCCCTGAACCAAGCGTTCGGGCTAAAGTGGGCCTGTGCGATCGATACCGCGTTGGGCGCGACCATGTACTTGCGGGGCGGCGTCAGCGTGTTGCTCAGATTGCAGATCTCGCGCACCGTCTCGCCTGTGATCTCCCGCAGACTGACCTCGGCCTCAGGCCCAAGTTCCTCCTGTTCTGGATCGACTGCAGGATGCTCGGGCGCCTTGAGCAGATATTCGAGGTATTCGCGGGCGCGCGCATGCGTATGTGGCGGCAGTTCGCGCACGAGCTCTTCCAGAGGCTTGGCAGCTGTGTTCATTTGGGTTGCCTCCATTGCCTACTGCACCATGTTCTGGACCGCATTGACTGCGCACATTTTACAACAGATCAGATCAAAAGTAAACCTTCTAGAGATGGGACAGGCGGGCTGCTACCAGCATGTGCTGGCAACAAGCCCGCCTGACACTCTATCCCGTGCCTCTTTCGCTAGTTGGCGAACCGAGCGTGGAGGATCTCGTCCAGTGACGGCTTGCCAATGACCTGCAGATCGTAGTGGACCCGGTCCGTAGGCTGCTTGATGTTGACCACCCTGCGCAGGTCAATGGGCGTGCCAATGATGACCAGGTCACAGGGCGTGGCATTGATTGTCTCTTCCAGGTCCTTGATCTGATCCTCACCATAGCCCATGGCGGGCAAAAGGGCCCCAGTTTTGGGGTACTTGACAAATGTCTCAGCGATAGAACGGACGGCGTATGGGCGGGGATCGATGATCTCGCTTGCACCATAGCGCCGTGCCGCCACAACGCCTGCGCCGTAGGCCATTTCGCCATGCGTCAGTGTGGGGCCATCCTCGACGACCAAGACGCGCTTGCCACGGATTGCAGCCGGATTCTCGACAGAGATGGGCGAAGCAGCCTCGACGATGATCGCGGTGGGATTGGCCTTGCGAACATTAGCCCGCACCGTGGAGATGCCTGACAGATCGGCAGTATCGATTTTGTTCAGCACGACCACGTCGGCAGCCCTGAGGTTGCTCTCCCCAGGGTAATACGTAAGCTCGTGCCCGGCCCGGTGGGGATCGGCGACGACAATGTACAGGTCCGGTTTGTAGAAGGGCAAGTCGTTGTTGCCCCCATCCCAGACAATGACATCAGCCTCATTCTCCGCCTCGCGTAAAATGGCAGCATAGTCTACGCCCGCATAGACGACCACGCCGCGATCGATGTGCGGCTCGTACTCCTCGCGCTCCTCAATCGTGCAGTCGTATCTATCGAGATCCTGGTAATCAGCAAAGCGCTGAACCTTCTGGGCGACCAGGTCCCCGTAGGGCATCGGGTGGCGGATGGCGACGACCTTGTGCCCCATCTTTTGGAGCGCATCGCACACGTACCGGGTGGTCTGGCTCTTGCCAGAGCCTGTGCGTACGGCACATACCGCGACGAGCGGTTTCTTGCTCTCGAGCATCGTCCTCTTGGTTCCCATGAGGCGAAAGTCAGCACCCGCCGCCAGGACAATGGAGGCCTTGTGCATAACATACTCGTGGGAAACGTCAGAGTAGGCAAAGACGACCTGATCGATGTCGTGCTCGGAGATCAGTCCCACCAACTCGTTTTCTGGGAAGATGGGGATGCCTTGGGGATAGAGGTCACCCGCCAGCTCGGGCGGATATGCCCGCCCCTCAATATTGGGGATCTGGGTCGCAGTGAAAGCAACGACCTCGTAGGCATCGTTGTCCCTAAAGACTGTGTTGAAATTGTGAAAGTCGCGCCCAGCGGCGCCCATGATCAAAATGCGCGTCTGTGCCATGATGCTCCGTCCCTCCTCGACGAATATAGTGTGTACCGAGCCGTATAATTCGAGCGCGTCCGGGGAAGTGGAGCGCCCTCTTTTTGAATCCTACGAACAGACCAAGGCACTGAACCGGGCGGTCCCAGCGCCAACGCTCAGGCAATTCTTGCCAATATGACGCCTACCTCGTAAAGCACCACCAGTGGGCCCATGACAAGTGCCATATTCAAGGGATCGACAGTTGGCGTGATCACGGCAGCGAGCACGGCGATGGCGACCACTGCATACTTGCGATTTTTGCTCAACATCTTGGCATCGACAATGCCAGCCTTGGCCAGGAAGTACACAAACAAAGGAAGCTCGAACGCCAAGCCTATCCAGAAAAGCAAGGACGTCACAAACGACAAGTACTCACCGATGGCCCAGTTCTGCTCGATCAAGTCTGCCATAAAGGTCCCCAGGAAGGGGAGAGCCGCCGGGAGCATGACAAAGTAGGCAAAGGCGACGCCCAATAGGAAACAGAGGGTGGCCCCCGGCACCAGAACATAAAGGTAGCGACGCTCTTTCTTGGTCAGACCAGGAGCGATGAACCGAGCGAGTTGGTAGACAAGGACGGGCATGGCCAGGATGACGCCACAGAGCAAGGCCACCTTCATATAGTTGCCAAGTGATTCAGTCGGCCTTAGCGCCTGGACCGTGACATCACCCAGCGGCCGAAGCAAGATGACGAATACCTGCCTGGCAAAGGCGAAACTGGCAGCGGTGGTGATAAAGAGGGCGATGAAGGCACGGATCAGCCGCGTGCGAAACTCGCGGAGATGATCCATAAGGGGCATGACGCCCGCTTCGCCGTCGGGAGCACCTTGGGCTGTAGTTTCCACATCAGTCACTAGCCTGCTCCTCGGGCGCATCCTGGGCTGCCTCATCCGCCTCCATACCGATCTTGTTCTCAATCAGCTCACCGGCCTCCCCGATCGAGCCAGGTTCGCCACCCTCGCCGGCCGATCCAGGTTCGCTATCCTCGCCGCCCTTTGGTGCCAGGAGGTTTCCACGGGCGGTTTTGACCGCAGACCCGACCGGGTCCTTCACGGTCTTGCCAGCCTTGGACATGGTCTCGCGTACTTCTTCCAAGCCGTCGGTTACCCCCTTGAGCTCTGCGATTGTGTCATCGAGATCGGCAGCATCTACAACTGTCTTGAGGGTGTCCTTGGGTATAGATCTGACGGAATCTACCGATTCGCGCAAATCCTGCGTGGTTCGCTGAATGCTCTGCAACTCCGGGCCGAGTTCTGCCGTCAAGTTGTCGTATGCTTTGCGGACATCGCGCAGAATCTCCGCTAGCTTTCGCCCCATCTCGGGCAGGCGCTCAGGGCCCACCACGAGGAGCGCCAATAGCAGGATCACAACCAATTCTGTGATGCCGATGTTGCTGAAGATGTTCATTGCCTACCAGCCGCTCCCTCCGCGGAAACCAGAGAACCTAATACACCGTTCACAAAGCGACCCGAGCTATCACTGCCAAACTCTTTGGCCAATTCCACAGCTTCATTTATGGCGACCTTGACGGGTGTGTCGTCGCGCATGAGAATCTCATATATGGCTATGCGCAGAATATTCCGATCGATTATGGCAATTTGGTCCACCGGCCACTCTGGAGCGTAGCGCCCGACCAGGGCATCCAGCTCCTCGTGGTGCTCGCTCACTCCCTGGACCAAATCCCTTGCAAAGCCAGCACCTGCCTCCGGCAGCGGAATGTCCTGCAATCGCCGCTCAATTACGACTGTGGGATTGCGGCTCGCACAGTCAATCTCAAAGAGGGCCTGCAATGCAGACACCCTGGCACGGTGGCGAACCTTCATCCCGTACCGGCTTTCTCGTCCTCAGAGACTTTGGAAAGCTCGGTAGCAATATCGTCGATGTGAATATTGACCTCACGAACCTCCATGCCCACAATGTCCTGCATGGCCCGCGTTATGGACTTCTGAAGGTTGAGGCCCATCTGCAACAAGTCCACTCCTCGACGGGCGATCAGATGGACATTCACCTTGACCGATTTACCCTCTACGCTGACGGCAACGCCCCGGCTCACCGTTTGAAGGCCCAACAAGCGCTTTACTCCAGGTACATTGTCGCATAGCTGGGCCACGCCGGGCTCCGACATGGAGGTCTTTTGCACAATGGTGACAAGCACATTGGGAGCAATGGTCACCTTACCAAGGTTTTCTTC
>JASFLR010000097.1:0-8174 GCA_050117995.1 Anaerolineae bacterium | reverse complement strand
GGCGACCGTGTTGCTCTTGCTACTGTACTCGTAAGCAAGGTCGGGGTCTTCCTGGATGGCTCGACAGGGGGCGGCCACACCGGGCGTGTACCAGACGGCAAAGTCATCCACCACGTTGTGAATGGGACACTTGGCCGCGATCTGCACCTTGCCCCGATATAGGGGATGCAGGCGCATGGCCTCTTGGGCCGGCTTTTGGGCTTTGGTCAGTAGTTCCTCTTTGCTCAACACGCTAATGGACTCACGCTCCTTTCCAGATCAATCGCTGAGAGGTAGATGCCCTCAAAGCTCAACCGCCAGAGTAGGCGGGAATCAACGCCACCGTATCCCCGCTCTGCAACACCAGACCAAGCGACGCCGCAGGCGAGACCAGGCGCCCATTGTGTGTGATGACCACCGTCTCGCGCAGGGCATCACGTTGGGGATCGTAGATGGTTTCATCAAAGCGAATGTGGCGGACAGCCAGGCGAGCCAGGAGGCTCCGAAGCGAGGACTCGGCAGGCAGCTCTTCCTCAAGCAGGACGGAAGTCTGTTGCCCCGGAGCAAAGATCTCGCTGAACCAGGGCAAGACCTTGACCTGCACCTGCATCCGCTGGTCTGTCATCTTGCTGCACCGCGCCGTTGGTCGCTGACCCAAATCAGTCAAGGTCCGCGACCAGATCGCCCAGCCCCAAGCGTTCGAGCGTCTCGGGCAACGGCTTGCCGGTCTCGGGATCCCAGCCCATCTTCTCCCAGTAGTTGCGCTTCATCCAGTCAAAATGCTCGGCGATGCCCTTGCCCTCGGCTGGGCCATCTACCGGTGTAGATTCGTAACGCGGCGACGGCGCCTCCAGATCGGGATCCAGCCCGTGCCGGAAGTTAAAGACACGCAGTTGGTTGATGGCCCGCGCGCCGACGTCAAGCGCTTCGGGCACGCCAACATCCCAGCCTGTGACGCTGTTCAGACAATCTAGCACGGCCAGGGGCTCCGTCGAGCAAAAACGGCAGATGCCGAGGCAATCCTCAAACTGCCGCCAGCCGCCGGTCACGGCGTTTACCGTCGATACCTGTTCCGGCGAAAAGGGATCGGTCAGTTTGGGTGCACCCGGCAGAGCAGGGGGCATGCCAAAGCTGGCCTCGATGGTGCTGGTATTGGAGAGACAGGTATCCAGCATTTCATACCACCGAGCCCGATGATCGTGACCGCGCGGGCTTGCCCCCTTGAGTGTATACACTCCAAGCTCGGGTGCTTTGCCCCCCAGCTTGGCCGAGGCGCGCATGACGCCTTCGGCCAGCCAGTCGCCGCAGCCTTCACGCCGGGCGATTTTGTGCAGAAGCGCCTCGACTGCCGGGATATTGCCCCAGGTCATCTCCAGGCCGTCGAGGTCCGAGCGTCCCAAGAGACCCCGATCGTAGCACTCCATAACCCAGCCCACCGTCCAACTGGATTCGTTCAGGTCGAGGCCCAAGCGGTCTGTGAGGTTGGAGAGCATGACCACGGCGCCCAGGTCGCTATTGCCAATCTGAGGCCCCCAGCCTGCCAGGGCCTCGTACTCGGGCTCTTCCCCTTCCAAGCCGGCATACGGACCTTCCAGAACCTTGACCATCTTGACGTGGGCGACGCCGCAGGTCCAGCAGGGGTGGGCCCGGATCTCCAGGGCGGCGCGTAGGGTCTGGCCACTCACCGCTTCGTACTCGGGGAAAACGTTGGTCGTATAGTTCCTCACCGGCAGTTGGCCGCTGGCGTACACACCCGGCACCAAGCCGCCCGTGCCAAACTGGTGAATCAGGCCACCGGCGAACTCGGTCTTGGCGTGGTCGAGCAGCCGGGCCGCCGCCTCAGACAGGCGCTCATCATCGTACACAGGCACCTGGCGCGAACCCCGAGCCACCGCAATCGCCTTGAGCTTCTTGGCCCCCAGCACAGCGCCGATGCCATTGTGCGCGGCGACGTGTCCCTTGTCGCCGGCGAGGGCGGCAAAGCGGACCCGGTTCTCGCCGGCGGGGCCGATGCTGCACACGCTCAGCCGGCTGGTGCGAATCCCCAGCTCCTCGGCGATGAGCTCTTCTACCTCCCAGGTGTCGGCGCCCAGCAAGTGGTCCGCTGGGCGCAACTCAGCCCGACCATCGTGGATGTACAGATAAGACCAGGTGGGTGCCCTTCCCTGGATGACGACCGCGTCCAGGCCCGAAAGCTTGAGAAACGCGCCCAAAAAGCCGCTGGCCTGGGTGGCGCCCGCCAGGTTGGTCATTGGCCCCTTGAACACCACTGAAAACGTGCCCGTGCCGGCCACCTTGGTCCCTCCCAGAGGCCCCGAGGCCAGAATCAAACGGCTCTGGTGATCGTCCCATTCGACGTGTGCCGGTGTCTCCTCGAACAAAAGCCTGGCTCCGAGGCCAGTTCCGCCCACCCACTTGGCCGCAAAGCCCGGAGTGATGGGCTGCCAAGCTAGGCTGCCCGCGCTCAAGTCTACGCGCAAGAGCTGCCCCGCGTATCCGTACAGTACTTCTGACAAGAAATTGTCTCCCTTCAGGCCAGGCGTTGGTCGATGATGTCCAACGCCTCGTCGATGATCTGCAGGCCGTCCCGCAGCTCTGTCTCGGTGATGCACAACGGCGGGCTAACCGTGACTAGGTTACGTAACATCCTTCCTGCTCTGGTTCAAGTGAGCTTTGTCAGGCCATAGCCTCTGAGTTCATCTTTGATCCGGCCGCACAGATCAACATATTCCGAGCAGGGCTCGATCGAATCCCAATCGTGGCTTTCCTGGAAAGGAGTGCCTTTGGGTGGATCGAACAACCTGTCTTCATACTTGGCCACCAAGCTTCGCGCAATTTCGTTGGCTTCCACCCGGCTCATGCCGACTGCGGCGTGGGCCACCTCGGTGGCAAACCGAGGCTCGACCGGGCTGAGGTGGTCGATGTTTCTGGCCGCGCCCACTCCCCCGAATTCGATGTTCCCGCCCGAGACCACCCCAGTGATCATGCCGCTGGCTATCTCGTACAGATTCATCTCGGTCATCGGACCAGCGGCGGAGTAGGTATACCAAAGATGGGGCAGGTGAGAATTGCGGCTGATGGCCTGAGTAGCGAGGCTCTGGGTCCATAGCAACTGCTGGCTGGAGTTCCACCCGCGCAGATGCAAGGGGAAGGTCAGATGAGCGGAGGCCCTCAGAACGAGTATCGAGTACAAGTGGTAGGCGGTGCTGACTACGGCCACCCCCTCCGGGCCACCCGCGTAGCCACCCAGGATGGGGCCGCATTCCCCGACAAGCTGTCCCCCCCGGGCTAGGATGTAGGCGACCTCGTTCAAACGTTGGAACGATACCTTGAACTCGGCGGCAAAGCCCACCACCCAGCAGTCCGAATCGCGCAGGCCGAACTCGCTCCCGGTGATCTTCCCGGCGTCGGTCACGGCGGTGGCGATGGAGTTCATAATCGGCAGCCCGGGGCGCTGCGCTCGCCGCAGCGCGGCACGCCCCAGCTCAACCGACCGAATGCAGGCCAGCAGTTCAAGAGGCGAGTCGGCCACGACTTCCATGCCGTTGATCTTGGTCAACGTAGGGCAGGTAACGGAGTCGGTCAGTCGATTGCGACCATAGCCCTCCACCAGCCTGACATACACCTCCTCACTGCTGCACGTTGCGCCGCCAGATCCCACATAACACCAGGGCGGAATGGAACTCTCCGGTTTTCGACCGAGCATCGCCTTTCTATCACGGCCCTCGCCGAACACCGGTGCTGCTGGCGCGTCGCGCAGCCCCTCCAGGAGCTCCTCCTTGGTGAAGTAGATTACCCTGCTGGTGTCGGTACAGTAGACACCGGTCTCGACGCACAGTTCCAGGGCAGCCTGGAACACGTCATCGGCCAGCTTATCATCGTTGGGGATTGCGTTCTCGGGGTCGAAGCGGATGCCATACTTTTTCACCACCGCTCGAAGCTTGGGCACCACGACCTTCATGTCAAAGTCGCGTTCTGAGTAGTAGGGGCCGTTGAGCGCCCGCCGGATAACCTCAAAAAAGGAGATCATTTACTGCCTCCCTCACTCGATCCTCAAGCCGTAGCCGGCGAGCTCGTCCTTGATGCGGCCATAGAGGTCGAGGTATTCCTGGTTCGGCTCGATCGAGTCCCAGTCATAACACTCCTGGAACTTGAGCCCCTTGGGTGGATCGGCCAGTTGGTCCTTGTACTTGGGTATCAGCGTTTTGACGAGCTCGTTAGCTTCTGTCCGGCTCAAGCCTGCCGAGGCATGAGCCACCTGGCTGGCAAATCGGGGTTCCAGGGGTGTCAAATAGTCGGCCTTGACCGCTTTGGACGTGCCGCCATACTCGATGTGGCCGCCAGAGGCCACGCGAGCGATCTGCCCGGCGGCAATCTCGTACAGGCACATTTCGGTCACCGGCCCGGCGGCGGTGTAGGTCAGATTCATCACCGGGTGATGGCTATTGCGGCTGATGGCCTGCGTGCTGACGGTGGTGGGCCACTGGATTTCCCAACTGGTGTTGCAACCGTAGCGAAAATCCATGGGAAAGGTCAGGTGAACTGAGGCCCGGAGAACCAGGATCGACAGAATGTGGTAGGCGACGACGACCACCGCCACACCCTCCGGCCCGCCGGCATAGCCGCCCAGGATCTCGCCGCACTCGCCGATGTGTTGCCCGCCCCGGGCGATCACGTAGGCGACCTCGTTCAGGCGTTCGAACTGCACTTTGAGCGGCGAGGTGAAGCCGATGACCCAACAATCGGTGTCTCGCAACCCAAACGCGCTGCCGGTGATCTTGCCAGCGGCGGTAACGGCGGTAGCAATGGAGTTCATAATTGGCAGTCCGGGGCGCTGCGCTCGCCGCAGCGCAGCGCGGGCCAGCTCAACCGAACGGATGCAGGCCAACAACTCAAGAGGCGAACCAGCCACCACATCCATGCCGTTGATCCTGGTCAGCGTGGGACAGGTGACCGAGTCGGTCAAAGGATTGCGCCCGTACCCCTCCACCAGTCTAACAAAGACCTCCTCACTGGAAACGACGCCGCCGCCCGACCCCAGATAGCAGTACGGCGGCTCCGTGCTCTCTGGCCTGCGGGCGATCATTGCCTTCCGGTCACGTCCCTCACCAAATGCGGGGTTGACCGGTGCGTCCCTCAGGGCTTCCAGGATCTCTTCTCTGCTGAAGCGGATAACACGAGAAGTGTCCTTGCAGTAGCAGCCTACTTTTTCGCACAACGCCAACCCGGCCTGGAACACATCGTCGGCCAGCTGGTCATCGTCCGGGACGGGAGTTTCTGGATCGTAACGAATGCCGTACTCTTTCACCACCTCCCTCACCTTGGGGACCAGGAGCTTGATGTTGAAATCCTGCTCGGAGTAGTACGGCCCGTTCAGCGCACGCTTGATAACCTCAAAAAAGTCGATCATCAGCACCCTCCGCCTAGCTGTCCATCAGTCGCAGAGCCAATGTCACGCCAGCGCTGGCCGTTTCGGCATAGCCATCGGCTCCAATCTGGTCGGCCCATTCTTGTGTCACGGGTGCCCCACCGACAATGACACGATACTTCTCCCGCTCGCCAACGTCACGCAAGAGATTTACGACCTCCCGCTGGCCGGGCATGGTGGAGGTCATAAGGGCCGAGATGGCAATAATGTCGGCCTTGAGGCTTCTCGCCTTCTCCAGGAAGGTGGTCGCGGCAACAGCTTCTCCCAGATCGTGTACCTCAAAGCCGGCCAAGCGCAGAAGCATAGCCAAGATGCTCTTGCCGATGGTGTGGATGTCGCCCTTGGCGGCGCCGATAATCACAGTGCCGGGCGATGTGGCCTGCTGGCCACTGGCCTCAATCGCTGGCTGTAGTACCTCCATGACGGCGTTGCCGGCTTCGGCGGCCATGATCATCTCGGGCAAAAAGACCTCCAGCAACTCGAACTGCTCGCCGACGCGCCGCAGGCCGTCACGCAGGCCGGACTCTACGGTCTCCATTGGTGAGATGCCCGCGTCCAGGCATTCTTGGGCCGACTCCCTGGCCTGTTCCTCATCTCCTTCCATTATGGCAAGCCGCAGCTTTGCCAGTAGGTCACTCTTGTTGGCCATCATTGCCTCCTGTATCCTTCCGTTTTGTTTTGGTCTGTCAGAGCCGAGGATCGAGCCGCACCTGACACATGTTTGACAACAGTAGTCACTTATGTCCAATAAATGAACAAAAGACCGACCACGGCCGTGCGCCGAGATCGATCTTTGGTTAGCGACTGCATTCACTGATCATAACAGGTGTGCTCCCCTCGACCGTAGCCATTATAGCAAATCCGTGAGATACTGTCAAATGTTGTCTACCAACCTGCCGTCCGAGCCTGAGTAGTCTTTGCGCCCGAGTTCAGGGCAACGTTCGCGGTGAAGACGCTACTAGTAAAGGTCGCACGATAAAAGGATTTGCGCTCAATTATGCTGATTTGTCCCTCCCGATATCCCTATCGGTTTGCTTCTTCGCACGCGCGATGCATTTGCTCGAGTGTTCCCTCCAGCATGGCTGCAAGCTCCCGATATGCTCCCTCATTGATGGTTGTATAAACCTTGTGGTTCTTTGGGTTGGGGCTGAACTCGTCACGCTGATGTACCATTGCACCGACAGCCTGGGCAAAATCGGTGTAGATTCCCGTCGCCACAGCCACACAGATTGCAGCGCCCAGGGCGGCTGCTCCGTTGATCCTGTTACGCAAGGTTCTGATGCCAAAGACATCTGCTACAATCTGCATAAAGAGAGGGCTGTTTGACCCTCCGCCGCAGACGATAAGCTTGTCCGGGGCGGTCCCGATATCCTGAATCATGCCATCCAGGTTGTTTTTCATCCGCATGGTGATTGCTTCCATGATGGAGCGGTATATGTGACCCCGAGTATGCCGCTGATCGAAGCCGATCATCACACCCTTCTTGTGCAGTTGTGTCGCAGGAGCAAGCCAGTCCGGGACGGTTAGGAGACCATCGGAGCCTGCAGGAACCTGTACGGCTTCCGCCTCCAGAAGTTCCTCCACAATTCGGCCTGACTTGCGTGCCTTCTGCCCAAGCTCTTCACCGATGATGCTCTTGAACCAGGAGATATGCCACATGCCGCCCCGGATACCCGTGCTTTCATAAAGATACTGGTACGGGATACAAGACAGATTAGTGAAGAAATTATCGGAATCCGGCAGATTCCGATCTCCTGCGGCCATTGAAGTAATATAGGTGCCCAAAGACAATAGGGCAACCCGCGGTTCGATTAGCCCGGACCCCAGGGCCTCTACGGCTTTGTCGTTCGCGGTAGCTACCACAGGGATGCCCTCGGGCAGACCGGTTTCTGCAGCCGCCACGGCGGAAACACGCCCAAGGATCTCGCCAGGCAGGTACATGTCCATGAGTTTGTGCCGGGGAATCCTGAATGCCGATAGCACTTCCGGATCCTCGCTCCAGTTCCAGGTGTCCATGTCCACTGGGAACTGGTACTGGTACGAGTTGGCGATGGTGTCCCTTAGCTCCCCGGTCAGACGGAAGGTCAGATAGCCCGAGGTTGACCCGGTATAGCCGATGTCTGGTTCGTCCTCAAAGGGTAGATAGGCGCGTATATCCATCCAGCTCATGACCGGCGCGGCCAGGGAACCATCCCTTTTCAGAAATACCCGGCAGCAACGGATTGAACAGAGTCCGATGCCCTTGATCTCCGAGACATCCTCCTTGAAGGAGGCCACAAGTTTCCTCAGCGCCGCCTTCATGCTGTCCCAAAGATCGTCGTCAGGGTGTTCGACCCAACCCGTCTGTCGGGATAGCATGGGTCGCAGCGGCTGGCTTGCGCTGAGGAGTATCTCGCCTCGCTGGTTGATGATAGAAACCTTGGTGCTCTGGGTGCCGCTGTCAACCCCGATGAAATACACGTCCCGCACATCTTCCTCCTTGGCAATCCGGGTGTGGTTCATTCCAGATGCCCCCGAATTCACCGCCAGATGAACTCAGCGCATGAGATAGCCACCGTCGACGGTCAGGACGGTGCCATTCACATAGTTCGAGGCATCGCTGGCAAGGAAAACGCAGGCGCCCATCAGATCAGCGGTCCAGCCCCAGCGGTTAGCTGGAATATGGGAAAGGATCGTCGCATTGCGCTGCGGGTCACTTCGGGTCTTTTCCGTCAGCTTGGTGGCAAAATAGCCCGGAGCGATGGCATTGACCTGGATATCGAACTGC
>JASFLR010000096.1:0-8187 GCA_050117995.1 Anaerolineae bacterium | reverse complement strand
CCATCGACGATGACGCCGGCGTAATCACGCTACTAAAGCGATACCTGGAAAACGACGGGTATCGTGTTATTGGTGAGACTGATGCTCTGCATGCCGAAGAGGTAGCGCAGGGTCTGGCATCTGATCTCAGCGCCATCATCCTCGACGTTGTAATGCCACACTCTGACGGGTGGCAGATACTGCGTGCTTTGAAAGAGAACCCGAAGACAGAGCACATCCCGGTTATTCTGTGCACGATTTTGGAAGGTGCGGAGCGAGGGCTGGAAGAGGGGGCCGCTGCGTGTCTGCACAAGCCAGTCACGCGCGAGGAGCTGCTGACCACATTGCAAAAGCTGGAACGTGAGAGAGCCTGACTCAAGAAGAGTGAACATAATCCATGAATAAAGCGATCTGGGCCGAGTGCCCGACTTGTCTGCACCGCGAGACGCTGGACCGTGTGTGGCTTGCCTGCCCCGCTTGTGGCGGGGAGTGGCTCGATGCCAGGTACGAATACCGATCCCTGGCGCATCAGTGGCGTGAGCGGATTGCCACGCGCCCCTTCTCCCTGTGGCGCTACTGGGACCTGCTCCCGTTGCGTGAGGAGCGAAACATACTCACCATTGGTGAGGGAGGTACGCCGTTGCTGCACGGCACCAATCTGGGCATGATGCTCGGGCGGCCACATATCTATGTCAAAGACGAGCGTCAGGGGCCGACTGGTTCCTTCAAAGACCGTCAGGCTGCCCTCGCCATCTCTGTCATGAAGGAGCAGGGGATCACCGAGGCAGTGGTGGCATCCACCGGGAATGTGGCCATTTCCTATTCTGCCTACTCGGCCCTGGCTGGCATCAAGCTCTGGGCGTTTCTAACCAGTAGCGTCCCAGCCGACAAGATGCGCGAGGTGGCCCTATACGGCTCGGAGGTGATCAAGGTCACGGGCACCTACGACCAGACGAAGGAGGTCGCCGCAGACTTTGCGGAGCGCAAGGGGTTGCATCTGGACCGCGGGCTCAAGAGTTTTGCTGCCAAGGAGAGCATGAAGACCGTGGCTTTTGAGATCGCAGAGCAGCTGGGATGGCGGCTGGATGGGGGTGGTGCGGCACAGGGCGCAGCTTCTATCTATCCTCCCATTGAAGGCTCCCAGCTCCCTCGATTTCGTGCACCGGACTGGTACGTTCAGGCCGTCAGCGGCGGCCTGGGTCCAATCGGTGTGTGGAAGGGCTTCCAGGAGCTGCGAGAGATGGGGTTGATAGACCGCATGCCCAAGCTCGCGTGCATACAGGCTTCGGGCTGCGCGCCTATGGTCAACTCCTTCCAGAAGGGGCTGGAGGTCGCCGAGCCGGTTCACAATCCGCAGACGCTCATTACCACTGTGGCGACGGGCAGTCCTGGCCTGGCCTATACCTATCTCCGCAAAGTGATCCTGGAGCACGGCGGCGTCTTTGAAGCTGCGACCGATGAGGAGGCGTTCAGGGCCATGCACGTGATGGCCAAGATGGACGGCATCTCTATGGAGCCGGCAGCAGGGCTGGCATTCGCTGGGCTCTTTAAGATGGTAAGCGCGGGAGTCGTCAAGCCGCAGGACGTCGTGGTGGTGAATTGCTCGGGACACACCTTCCCAGTGGAGAAGCATCTCTTGGATGACGCCTGGGCTCAGAGCCTCGATGCAGTGCACGGCGAGCGCGCCGGGCCAACCGAGGAGGGCCTTCTCACCTCTCTGGATCGGCTGGACACGCGCGTACAGCGCGTTGTGATCATTGAGGATGATGGGGATGCTCGCAGGCTGCTTCGCCGCATCCTCCAGGCTCGCGGCGACTATCAGGTCTTTGAGGCCGAAGGGGGAAGCCAGGGCATCGATCTTGTACGCCAGGTCCAGCCGGACTTGGTGCTCCTGGACCTCATGATGCCGGATGTGGATGGTTTCGAGGTTCTGGAGACCATCAGGGCTGATGAGGAGCTCGCTGACACCAGGATCATTGTGATCACGGCCAAGTCGCTGACTGCCGGAGAGCGACGACGCCTGACTGGGCAGATCGAGCTTCTTCTGCAAAAGGGCTCATTCATGGATGATGATCTGCTGGAGGATATCCTGGAAACCCTGAAGTAGGCTGCGTGGTGCGGCTATTGCCTGCGCATAGCCGGGGCACACAACTCTGTCCGGGCGTGTTGGCCGTGACTGCGCGGAAACACTCCTGGGTGGGCATTTGCATTATCCAGTGAGCGATGGTATAATGGAAGTCGATAGGGCGAGTAGCTCAGACGGCCAGAGCGCGTGTCTCACATACACGAGGTCGGGGGTTCAAGTCCCTTCTCGCCCACTATTCTTACTGTTCTGCCGTGGCCGCACTGATGAGGTAGTCCCGCAGTGCGAGACCACGGTTTGTTTTGGGGCTGACGCTGCGGCTGGGGCGGCAGGTTGGCCAGTCAGTTGTGGATAGCGGCTCGAGCAGGATGCGGATCGCCTTTCCCCCCTACACCGCTTGCAGGTTCGCACCCATAGCATACGTGCAGCGCCTGGTCGCCGACACAGCGGCTGGATGGCAACATTGCAATCGAGGGAAACTGGGGTGACTGAACGGGCGAAGCAGCTTTCCGGCGAGTGGGCCATCTTTTTCTTGCGGTGGGTTGTGCTCGCATGTGTTGCAGGAGCAGTCCTGCTAGATCCTGTCCTGCATCCGCTCCCTTCCAGATTCATTCTCTTTCTGGCAGCATTCGCCATCTACAATCTGGCTGTTGCGTTGATCATCTACCTAAACCTCTATTTCAACGCGTTTCCCTTCCTAACACTTGTGGCAGACATTGCAGCGGTGCTGACTCTGATCCATCTGCGGGGTGGTTCCAGTATCATTTTCCCTCTCTTGGCCATCTTTCCGATTCTGATTGCGGCATTGAGGTTCAGTTGGCAGGCGGGCCTTCTGACAGCCTTTCTTTTCGGGCTTGATGCAATCGCTCGAGTAGCAATCACCCAGGAGCCTGAGCTTTCGTCTGCTCTGTTGGGTGCACTCCCTTTGCTCGCTGTGCTCTATCTGCTCCCAGCAATAGTCGCCGGCGTGGTAGGCGAATGGGTCCCTCGTGCGCCGGTGTTGAGCTGGACGAGGCACCGCGATGCCTCTGTGGTGCCGGAACAACTCAGGATGGTGTACGATCTGGCTTCGTCGCTGAGTGCCACCCTGAATTACGAGCGAGTTCTGGAGGCAATTCTTGACATAAGCCGGCATGGCTTTGATGAACTGGGCCTGCGTGTTGGCAAGTCGGTTGGTCTCGTGCTCCTTTACGACAAGAATGGCCTCCTCTGGCCCGCTTCCCATCGGAGCTTGGTAACGCGCGAGGATGAGAGACGCCGCATCAAGGGAAAGCGCGGTATTGTGGCTGAGGCCATCGACTCTGCCAGTGCCCTGATTGGTGGCGCACCTGCCAAAGACCCAGAGCTGCGTGCATTCGATTCCTTGCAGTCATGCAAGTCGGTGATCTGTGTCCCCCTGCGTGTTGGCTTTGAGACCTATGGTGCGGTGCTGTTCGCGACGGTCAAGTCCCGCGCCTATACGCCGGAGCACATGGAGCTGTTGACCATATTCTGCAATCAGGCCACCATTGCCCTGCAAAACGCCAGCCTGTACCAGTCGCTGCGGGAGGAGCGAGACAAAATAGCCGGCAAGGAGGAACAGGCCAGACGCAAGTTGGCACGGGAGCTTCACGACGGGCCCACGCAGGACGTGGCAGCAATTGCCATGCGCCTGAATTTCTCGCGGTTGCTCATCGAGCGGGATCCGGAGCGCGCTCGTGCCGAGCTGGAGCGACTCGAAGATCTTGCGCACCGCACGGTCAAGGAGATCCGGTCCATGCTGTTTGCCCTTCGTCCCGTCATTTTGGAGACCGAGGGACTGGTGGCTGCTCTGAACCAATATGCCGAGAACCTCCGGGAAAACGAGGAGTTGCCTCTACGGATCGAGCCCGGTAACTATGACGAGTGCCTGAACCTGGAGGTGCAGGGAGTCGTGTTTGCCATCCTGGAAGAGGCGATTAACAACGCCAGGAAGCATGCCCAGGCTTCCTTCATCCTGGTCAAGCTGCGGGTTGAGGGGGATCTCTTTGTGGCTGAGGTGATCGATGACGGGCGCGGCTTTGACGTGGAAGCTGTGGAGACGGGCTACGGTTCCCGTGGCAGCATGGGGATGCTCAACCTGAGAGAGCGCGCCGTGCTGGTCGGGGGAACGGTCAACGTAGAGTCGGTACAAGGCCAGGGCACGCGGGTTACGCTCCTTGTGCCGGTTGACGAGGACTTGGGCTAGGGCTCGATGGAAGGCACACTGATAGACTGGGTCTCGGCCATCGGCACATCTTTCCTAGCATATTGGATCGGCGGCTCGCTTTTGCTCTATGGCCTCGGCGCCAATGTCCTGTGGTTCCTCAGGGGGGCGCTGCGGTACCCCTATGTGCGTTGGATTGTTCAAGTTGGGCGCTTTGCCTTCTATCTGGTGATTCCCTATCTGGCTCTGGGGGGATGGCCCCGAAGGCCATACCAGGGCCTTCTATCCCTTGATGATATGGGGATCGTTGGGCTGAGTGAAAAGTGGCCCGTAACGCGCTGGTTGGAAGCAGCAGGTGTTGGCGTGGGATGGGGGGTACTTACCCTGGTGATGTTGGGACTGGCACTGACGAGTGCCAACCGGCGCAATGGTCGTTCCCATCTGCTATTCAAACCTGTGCGCGGGTGGGTAGTGCTGGTCAACGTGCTCTATCTTCAAGTGCATTGGGCCTTCTACCGTGGGGCTCTCTGGATGATACTTGGAGATGTGTACGCTGGCGCATTCCTTGGGTTGGGGCTTGTCTATCTGGAATGGGCTCTCAGTCCCTACTGGTGGAGAGGCTGGCGACTGGCATCCCAGTCGGCCGAGCAGTGGGTGCGGGCGTCGCTTGCGTTGATCAGTGCCTTGCTGTTTCTACTCAGCCGCAATCTGTGGGTCTGTCTGACTATCCATCTTTTGGTGGAATTCTCTGTGCGGCAGTTGGGACGCGAACGGGTTCGTCATAGTTCTCCGTCACCGTCCACGTTCGAAGCCGAGGTATCTGGCACAGAGTGAGCTGCTGTTGCCTCCGGTGTGATGGCCTGGGAGGCTTCTACTCCCACAGCCGGCAAAAGGCGCATAGATCGCCGGCGGTGGTGGGCTGAGCGCACTGCCTGCAAGGACGTAGCTCGGCATCTCGCTCCTTGGCAAACGACACGGCGCCGCTGGTACGGGCCTGCAGGAACTGCAGGTAGAATTGCTGTTTGGCCCCCGACGATTTCCGCTCCAGTTGGTTTAGCAACTCCTTGTAAAAGTTGGTGGTTGAGCCCTTGGCATAGGGACATTCGTCGTATATGTACTCGACGCCCCGGATGAGTGTATAGGCCGCTGCCTCGCGCTCGTAGATGCGGACGAGAGGCTTGACCTTGCGTGCCAGGCCCTCCCGCTCTTTGAGAACCGGAGCCTGGCGTGCCAGGTACCCGGTCTGCCAGTGGAGCGTGTTCTGCATCAGGACAGCGACCTCGTCGTCCAGATTGTGGCCTGTGGCGATGGCGGCAAAGCCTCCATCGCGGGCGACGCGATTCATGACGTGCCGCTTGACCAGACCGCACACCGAGCAGGGTTTGCCCCGCCCTCGCTGCTTTGTGCGCGCCAGTGTAGGGATAGACTGGCTGTATTCATCCTCGATATCCACGACCTGCAGGGTAGCCTCAGGGTGATGTTCGGATACGAATTGGTGGCACATGTGCAGCGACGAGTCCGAGTAGCCGGTTTCCCCATCGATTCCCAAGCTGATATGCAGTCCCTCTGCCTCATATCCCAGCCTGAGAAGCACATCCCAGAGCGCCAGGCTATCCTTGCCTCCTGACACTGCTACCAGCACCCTGTCGGTTTGCCCAAACATCTCGTGCTTCTCAATGGTTCGCTGCGTCATCGATACGAACCACTCGACAAAATGCTCTCCACATAGACGCAGCCGATGCTGGCGCATGTTGATGACGGCTGTGCCCCCACACCTGCTACATTTCAACTTGCCCCTAGCCTCCTGAAACCACCGTTACGAGCTTGATCGTGTCCCCATTCTGGGTGATCGTTTCCTCGTTGATCAGTTTTCCGTCACGTACGGCTAGTATGGACTCGGGATTCAGCCCCGCCTTGCCCATAATGTGACGCACGGTGCTTCCTGGCTTGACCTCCCAGGTCTTGTCGCGGTAGATTACGGTGACCATAGCATTCCCTCAAAGCTATTGCAGCATAGCGCAATGGAGTCCCATACATCGGATTGCCCTGCTAAAGCTGCGCGGGCATTCTACTCCAAAACCGGACCGAGGTCAAGGCATTTGCGGACACTGGCCTGCCAGAGAACCCAAAAGCGGGATGCTCGCCGTTGGAGCATCCCGCTTGGCTGTCTTGGCTTCAGAGATCTTTCTGGGCTTGCGCCAGCCTATTTCCCTGGACACTGGCGTACGACGTCTGGATCGATTCCTTTGTCCCCATAGGCCCTGTCAAAGTGTGCGCTGAAATCAGCAGCGAGTTTCCGGGCCCGGTCATCAAAGGCATCCTTGTCTTCCCATGTATTGCGTGGGTTAATGATCTCCGTCGGTACGTGCGGGCAGGAGCGAGGAACTTGGATGTGGAAGAGCGGGTCTTCATCATATTCGACCTCTCCCAGCACACCCCTTAGCGCGCAGTCGACGATGGAACGGGTGATCTCGATGTCCATGCGCGCACCGATGCCAAACGGGCCGCCGCTCCAGCCCGTATTGACCAGGTAGACCTGGGAGCCATGCTTCTTCATGCGCTCGCCCAGCATTGAGGCGTAGACATCGGGATTTCGCGGCATAAAGGGCTCTCCGAAGAACCGCGAGAAGGTACTGACTGGGTCCACAATGCCCGTCTCGGTGCCGGCTAGCTTGCTGGTGTAACCCATCAGGAACCAAAGCATAGCTTGCTCGGGGCTCAGTCTGGACACCGGCGGAAGGATGCCATTGGCGTCGGCAGCCAGGAACAGGATGTTCTGGGGATGGCCCGCCACAGACGAGGGCTTGAAATTGGTCAGGAACTGCAAAGGGTACGATGCTCTCGAGTTGGGCGTGTAACGTTCATCGTCCACGTCAAAGACGCCCCAGGGGTACATCATGCAGTTTTCGACCACTGCGCCGTGCTCCAGATAGGATGCTTTGTGAAAGACTGCGTTCCAGATTTCAGGTTCTTTCCGCGGATGGAGGTTGATCAGCTTGGCATAGCATCCATTCTCAAAGTTGGCGATGCCGTTGTCACTCCAGCCGTGCTCGTCGTCTCCCAGTAGTGCTCGGCGGGGATCGGCTGAGAGGCTTGTCTTGCCGGTGCCTGAGAGTCCCAGCAGCAGCGCGGTGTCGCCGTTTGGACCTTCATTGGCCGAGCAGTGCAGGGGCAGCATGCCTTCGCCAGGGAGCATGTAGTTCATGACGGTAAACATCAGCTTCTTGACGCTGCCACCGTACGCTGACCCGTACACAACACCCAGTTGCCGGTCAAAGTCCATCGCCACGGCCATGTCCGAGGTCTGTCCGTTCGGCAGTTTGCGCAGCCTGCCAGCATACTTGTCGCGATCCAGCTTGTCGTACGGCACCACCAGCAGATTAAAGGGGCGTTTGGCAAAGACGCTGCGCTCGATGTCATCCGGCACTGGTCGGAACATGTTGTCGGTGAACAGTGCGGTCAGGGCCCAATCGCTGACTGTCTTGACTGGCAGCGCATACTCCGTATCAGCCGAGAGAACCCGATCGGTCGCATAGATCCGTTTCTTGGTTGACAAGATCTGGAGGGCATCATCCATGATCATGTCAAAGGTCTCGGGATCCAGAGGGATGTTGTTGGGCGAATCCCAGTCGATGTTGGCCTCGCTCTCTTTGTGGCGGACAATGTAGGTGTCTTTGGGACTTCGACCGGTGGACTCGCACGGAGTCCATGTGGCCAGAGCCCCAGTGGCACTCACGATGCCTTCACGATTAGTCACTCCCTCCTGGATCATGAGCTCACGGGAAGGATTGTCCAGCACATCGCGGTGCCCGTCTAGCAGGCGCTTCACTTCCGTTGCAAAGTCCATGGATAGCCTCCCTTGGCTAGTCTATTGGTTGTCAGCGTTGTCAACCATATCGAAAATCTTGCCGGGATTCAGAATACCTTTGGGATCGAGGGCCTGGCGAATAGAGCGCATGAT